>NZ_SMSC01000085.1:0-1354 GCF_004359955.1 Candidatus Thiosymbion oneisti | reverse complement strand
CTTTAGGCAAGAACAGCTTTCACCGGTGGGGCGTCAACGAGCAGGACGAACGGGTGCTGAAGAAGAAGGTAGGCCGGCGTGCCTGGTTGCGGGAGCTGGCGAATCTGCCGGTGTGCTGGATCGGGATGGAGGCGTGTGGCGGTGCCCCCCATTGGGCGCGCGAGCTGAGCGCGCAAGGACACGAGGTGCGGCTGATGGCACCGCAATTGGTCACGGGCTACGTCAAGAGCAACAAGAACGACGACAAGGATGCGGCGGGCATGTGCGAGGCGGTGGGACGAGCCAACATGCGCTTGGTTGCGGTCAAGACGGTTGAGCAGCAAGACTTGCAGGCGTTGCACCGGATGCGTCAAGCGGCGGTCAAGGCGCGTACGGCCGTGGTCAATCAAATGCGCGGCTTGCTGGGCGAGTATGGTCTGGTGGTGCCCAAGGGGGCGGGGCGGCGGCGGCGGGCGCTGCCGGAGATGCTCGAAGACAGCGAGAACCAACTCTCGGCGCTGCTCACGAAACGCGTGAGGAGTACACCAACACCGGTTGCGTAGGTAGCACACACCTGATGGCAAGCCAGGTCAGACCGGTACCGCTCAAACCGGCTCCACCGCTGAGGCCTTCGAGGCCGATAGGATGTTCCAGGCGAGGTGCGCGAATCGCCAGCGAGGCCGTGGGCATCTGAATGCCCAGACAGAGGCCGGATAGATGACAGCAACCTTTCCCTTCGCCAAATCATGCGTGTTTTACCTTGCAAACGGGATGGGGCCATATATGCGGTGAGCACAGCGAACCGCATCATTGATGCGGCAAGCACCTACTGGTAGTGTTAAGGTTTGAATGGAAACATCGCCACTAGCAGTGGGTTGGGCACGCCACACGCAGCACCCCCTCTCCCTCCGAGGGTGTCGTAAAAGGCACCGATCTTCGCCTTTTGACCCCCTCTCCCCAACCCCTCTCCCGGCGGGAGAGGGGCTTTTGCGACACCCTCTCCGGGGGAGAGGGCCGGGGAGAGGGGACAAAGCGCTCGTTCCCACGCTCCAGAGACTGTGAAAGTATTACTGGATTTTCGGAGTCATAGGAAGGAACAACACAATTGTCTACTTTGGGTCGAAAATACTTCTCCCAAATCCTACATGAGATAGAATTTAGTGTGAAATATGGCGGCTTACCCCACCGTTTTCGGGAAAGACGAATACTTTCACAGTCTCTCCAGCGTGGGAACGCCGTCTTGTCCGTTCCAGCGGACCGTACCCCTGGGTGCTGACAGGTGTCGGCCTGAGCCGGTCCTACCTGGTTGCTTGTCGACGCTGAAGCGTCGGGATTTGCTCCCACGCTGGAGAGATTGTGAAAGAATTCGCGGGCA
>NZ_SMSC01000084.1:0-1372 GCF_004359955.1 Candidatus Thiosymbion oneisti | reverse complement strand
GATTGATTTTTAAAGACTCACATCGGGAACAACTCTAATATCAATACTCGCAGCTTAGTGGGCTGGACAGGCACTCGGGATGCCACTGCATTTCGGGACCTACTGGCGGATATTGCCAGGATCGCCGGCCCGCCCTCGACGCCCGACCGGCCTCCAGCGCCGGAACCAAGGCCTGTACTAACCCCTCCTCAAGATCTGTCGGCGGATATCTCCAAAGCCGGCAGTGCACCCTTGCCGCCGTCTGATCCGTCTCCACCGCCGGACCCAGGACCTATACCCCACGCTTCTCAAGAGCCGCCGGTAGACATTTCCAAAGCCGGCAGTCCATCCTCGTCGCCGCCCGATCCATCTCCATCATCGGACCCGGCACCGATCCTAAAGCAACCAGTCTCGTTCCGATGGCGGAGTGGCGTGGCCGGGTTGGCTGTAATCGGGACGTTGGTTGGGGGTATCATCTTGTCCGTCCTGGAGCAAAACAAACCCCTGACTGTCTTCCACGATACCCTCAAAGACGGCTCCCAGGGACCGGCGATGGTGGTTATCCCCGGCGGCAGCTTCCAAATGGGCTCCCCCACCACCGAGCCTGAGCGCAGTGATAACGAGGGACCGGTCCATGAGGTGACGCTGCGTCCCTTCGCCATGGGCCGTACCGAGGTTACTTTTGCCGAATACGACCGCTTCGCTGTGGCCAGGGAGCGTAAGAAGCCGAACGATGAGGACTGGGGACGGGGCCAGCGGCCGGTGATTAATGTCTCTTGGGAAGACGCTACGGCATATGCGGCCTGGTTGAGTGATCAGACCGGCGAGCGCTATCGCCTGCCTACCGAGGCCGAGTGGGAATATGCCGCCCGGGCCGGTACCCGGACCCCCTTCTGGACCGGCGACTGCATCCACACCGACCAGGCCAACTACGACGGCGACTCTGATTACAACAACTGCGAGGCCAAGACCAGGGTCGACCGGGGGCAGACGGTCCCGGCCGGCAGTCTGCCGGCCAATCCCTGGGGGCTCCATGAGACCGCCGGCAATGTCCGGGAATGGACCCAGGATTGCTGGCACGGGAGCTACCAGGGCGCCCCATCCGACGGCAGCGCCTGGGGTCAGGAGAACGGCGGCGACTGTGGCCGGCGTGTGACTCGCGGCGGTGGCTGGAACACCCACCCAAGGAGCCTCCGGTCGGCGGACCGTTACAGGCTCCCGACCGATGTTGCGCTCAACTTCCTCGGTATTCGTCTCGCCAGGGATCTATGACCCTTTGTGCTGTGTACTTTATCCCTGTGCCGGATCCGTAGGTTGGGCAAAGACGCACACTGCGGAGCTGGCGATCAAGCCGACGGCCTATAGCGCGCCGTGCCCAACAGGGGCTTTGTCT
>NZ_SMSC01000083.1:0-1377 GCF_004359955.1 Candidatus Thiosymbion oneisti | reverse complement strand
CACAATCTATAATTTTAGCAAGAAATAACCCAAGAACGAATATAACAGCAATTGATATATCATCATCTTCTATTAAAGATCTGAAAGATTGGCTAAAGAAAAAGGAATCAATAATGTTTCATTTCAACAAGGAGACATACTTGATCTCCCTTTTGAGTCAGCATCGTTTGATCACATTTTTGGCAGCTTTATTGTTTCAGGACGCTAGTCCAAAACTATGCACTTTAGTGCAAGGCTTTAGCTGCTACACAGGTATTCTCTCATGCCGCTAATGAGTGATCGAAGAAGCGGTAATCAGACGGTCTCTTCAAAGCGAATTTCCGACGCTAAAAAACGATCCTGGGGAAAACACGTTTGAGCGATCGGATCGGGTGCCAGAACAACAGGAAATAAGGTAGATGGCAGGGTTCAGGAAGCGTTGGAACATCCTCGTCCTCTTTCTCGCATAGATGCAGGAAACCTGATCCTCGGATGATCCCGGACTTTCAGTCCAGGAGCAACCTATGCACTTTAGTGCATAGTGGTCAGGAGCAACCTATGCACTTTAGTGCATAGTGGTTGAGTCTTGAGCATTTGGCTGAACCAATGAATGCGTTGACGAATATCAAAAGGCTGCTCAAAACATCTGGCACAATTCGATTTATTGAAGGCGATCATGATTCAGCTCATTTTTACCCCGATAGCGATCATGCGAAAAAGGTAATTCAATGTCAAGTGGATGTACAAAAAATGACAGGTGGCAATGCAAATATAGGTCGAGAACTTTATCCTCTTTTGACAAGAGCCGGATTTATTTCAATAAAAGTAACGCCTTTACCTATTTATACCGATTCTGATTTTTTAAAATTTGCTCAGAATTTTGTTAGAAGCATATATGTTCCCATGATTGAGGAGATACGCAACTTAGCTATTGAAACAGGCATAATTGATCACGAAACTTTTGATAGAGGCATTGCAGACCTATATAAAACAGCGTATCCTGGCGGAACTTTCTGTTTTACCTTTTATTCAGCAGTTGCAGAACTGCCGCCGTAGGGCCGGAACGATAAGTAGGGGACAAACCACTATTTAATTCTAACTTTATTTTAAGTCGGAATTTAGCCCGCGTAGGCTGAGCAGCACATGAGATCCCCGATCCCATGCCCCATGACGTTCGTGCTGTTATCCCAGGCGGTACCTGCTTCTTCACTGTGGCCTGACTGGAACGGCGCCGTCGTTTGCTCACCGAACAGGTTAGTATCCTGCGTCATGTTTTTGCTGAGGGACGCAAGAAGCAACCTTTTACCATTGATGCTGCCGTCGTACTTCCGGACCATCGACAGGGCATTAAATGGCGATTTTCCCACGCCATCCCTAGCGGCAAACGCTTAAGCGCCG
>NZ_SMSC01000082.1:0-1478 GCF_004359955.1 Candidatus Thiosymbion oneisti | reverse complement strand
ATAAGCTGAACCCAAAAACGGACAAAGAACGCAGCACCATTCTTAATCATGCGTTCTACCGACTATTAAAGACAAGAGCTCAGTTTTATTTGCTTGGCCCTAATATCGAAGGTATTTCACCCGGATTCATAGATCATTTCGAGGCCACCTTTATATGTACTGACTACAATACAGTTGTCTCTGAAACACACAAAATAAGTAGCTACAACAAGAAGGGAAAAAAAGAAAAACTAATCAATCTGTGTGCATCTTTGACAGAGCCAACACTGATCTATTGTTCATCACCAGCAAGAGCAAATCATGTAGTTGGTCTGCTAGAACAATCAAAAATCAACACTGAAACACCTCAACTATTTGATGCTGCCAATTGGATCGCTGATAATTTCCATTCTGGGTGGCGATTGGTGCATGGATTAAGACGTGGTATTGCTTTACATCATGGAAAGATACCCCGATCGCTGGCTCATTACATGGTGAAAGCATTCAACGAAGGAAGTATTCGTTTTCTCGTCTGCACATCGACATTGATAGAGGGGGTAAATACTAAGGCAAAGAATGTCATTATCTACGACAATAAAATAGCGACAAAGAAGTTCGATTTCTTTACATTTAACAATATAAAAGGTCGCTCGGGACGTATGTTCCAACATTTTATAGGAAATGTGTATATCTTCGATGAACCACCTCAAGAAGAACTTCCCTTGGTAGATGTTCCTTTTTACACACAGGGCGACGACACTGACGACAGTTTGCTGATCCAGATGGATGAAGAAGATCTCGCAGATGAATCAAGAGAAAGATTAGCGCCATTTCTCCATCAAGACAACCTCGACTTATCAATCATCAAGGCAAATTCCGGCATTCCGCCTGAAGCACAGATTGCGCTTTCAAAGGAACTATTAATTGGTCTTGATTATTATTCTAGTCATCTCTGCTGGTCTGGGCTTCCGAAATACGAGGATTTAAAAGTTTGTTGTGAACTAATTTGGAAATATTTTGTTAAATCAAACCGCCGAATAGCTGGAGTAAGCTCTGGGGAACAGCTTGCATACAAAATAAATCAATTACGCTGGAATCCCGATATAGGTGCACTGATAGAGATGGAGCATGAAGAAAATCCTGATAAGGCGGTAGAGAATGTTCTGGACTTTGTTCGTCGTTGGGGTAATTATCAATTCCCAAGGCATTTAATGGCCCTTCATCGTATACAGAAGTATGTGTTTGCCAGAGAGGGGATAAAACCTGGTGATTTCTCCCATTTCGCGACGAATATAGAAAATATGTTCCTAGATCCGGCAATCATGGCACTTGAGGAGTATGGTGTGCCAATTCAACTTGGTAAGAAACTACAAAATATACTGCAGCCGAACGGTGATTTGGATAAAGCATTGGGGGTGTTGAAAGGACTGGATCTCGAAGATTTTGATTTTTCCGCATTTGAAAAAGATTTGCTTTCTGATGCCAGGGAATCGATATAA
>NZ_SMSC01000081.1:0-1494 GCF_004359955.1 Candidatus Thiosymbion oneisti | reverse complement strand
GCGGAGGCGCGAACCGCATCAAAGCAATCCTGAATGATTTGGCGTTGTTGGAGGATTCGACGTGTTGCGTTGCGATGCACCAAGGCCCGCATCGGATCGTCTGCCGGGTGGGTGCCGGCGTTTTAAAGCAACCTACACCCTTGCGGATCCAAAACGCTCATGCGACCGGGGTGTCTGGGAGGGGCGCGGCGGACGCGCAACCCACCCCTATGCGCTGTAGCCGCCTGGGGGGGGAAACTACGAATCGTGCGAATCGATCCGCAAAGATTCGGGTGATCCGTCGTTTTTCTGTGGTTGGGGTCCGTTCTTCGCCTCAGCCGACACGCCCTTTGCGTCCTTTGTGTCTTTGTGGTTCAGACTGTCCCGCTGTTGCTGGAAGCTGGCGACTGGGTAGGTAGTGGTTAATATTTAAATGATTTGTTGGGCACGCCGCCGTCCAAAGCTGCGGTTCGCGGCCTGCCCCTCGTCTGTTGTGCCTAGCTGTCCCTGAGGTGGTGGATAGGCCAGCACAGGCAGATATTCCTGGGGCGGTGGGCAGGCGCTCACCGCATCCTACCGGCTTTGCCCAACCTACGAGCTTCGCCCCTCTCCCACCGAGGGAGAGGGGCGGGGTGAGGGGATCCAAAAAGAGAGTGGTCAATGAACCGCTCCACGCTACCACTTGAAAATTTACCACGACCGCGACTGGTAGGCGGCATCAAGCCCCGCCTTCCCGGTGGTGCAGGAAATACTCGATCAACCCGTGGGTAGAGGTATCGTGCTCCGCGCTCACCTTGCCTGCTTCCAGCTCCTTCAGGATTACCCCTGCGAGCTGTTTTCCCAGCTCCACCCCCCACTGGTCGTAGGAATTGATGCCCCAGACCACGCCCTGGGTGAAGGTGCGGTGCTCATACATGGCGATCAGGGCGCCGAGGGTTCCGGGTGTCAGCCGTTCCATGAGGATGGTGTTGGTCGGCCGGTTGCCGGGGAAGGTGCGGTGGGGGGCCAACGCCTCGACGCTCGCGGGCGACATCCCGGCGGCCCGCATCTCGGCCTTGGCCTCGTCCTGGGTACGGCCACGCATCAGGGCCTCGGTCTGGGCGAAGAAGTTGGCCATCAACTTGGGATGGTGATCGCCCAGCGGGTTGTGGCTGTTGACTGGGGCGATGAAGTCCGCGGGAATTAGCTGGGTGCCCTGGTGGATGAGCTGAAAGAAGGCGTGCTGACCATCGGTTCCGGGCTCGCCCCAGACCACGGGTCCGGTGGTGTATGCCACAGGATCGCCCGCGCGCGTCACCCGCTTGCCGTTGCTCTCCATATCACCCTGCTGGAGGTAGGCCGGCAGGTAACGTAAGGATTGGTCGTAGGGCAGTACCGCGTGGGTGCGAGCGCCGGCGAAGTTGGCGTACCAGATCCCGATCAGTCCCAGCATGACCGGCAGATTCTCGCTTAAGTCCGCGGATCGGAAATGCTCGTCCATGGCATGGGCACCTTCCAGGAGCTCGCCGAAGCGGT
>NZ_SMSC01000080.1:0-1614 GCF_004359955.1 Candidatus Thiosymbion oneisti | reverse complement strand
AGGAATTGATCTGGTCAAGCATCTGGCTCCCAAGGTTCTGTGAAAAGAAACGTTGCCGGTTCAGGCCGACGAACATAACGAAATCCTATATCGTTTAGCTCGCGGAATCAGGACCTCTCTGACTCCCACGCTCCAGCGTCATGAAACATTGGCCGCTGGAGCGACCATAACTGCATTCCCACGCTGGAGCGTGGGAACGAGCTAACACAAATGGACGCAAACCGAGTCGATTCCGAATTTGCGTTTTTGGCGTTCATTTGCGGCTAAATCTTCCCTGAAAATCCTGCCGATTCAATGTGATCGACCGTTGAAAGCACCTGTACCAGCTATAAGATTTCTCGCTTTGCTCGAAATGACAACCAAAAAATCGGCTGGAATGGTTTAATACTACCCGTGCCGGAGAGAGTGGATTGTGCCTAGTTTTGAGCTCAGAGTATTCGATTATGATCGCCTGCTGGAAGATGCTTTTCTCCGGCAAGCGGAGAAAATCGGTATCGATTGGGTCAATTTCGGCAGTGAAAGTTGTTATCTGCAGCTGCCGCCACGCCCGCTGATGGAGGAAATTTTCTCCCGCCTCGATGGCTTCAAAAAGAAATTCAGTATACCCATCCTCTATGAAAGCCATTTCGACAAGGTGGCGGAACTATTCGGTTTGGTCTGCGACCAGGCCGATACCATTTCCGTCAATGATTTCGGTGCCTTGGCCTATTTGGAGACGCACTTCAAGAATCAAATCCCGTCTGTTTCCATCGGAGACGTCCTGTTTTTCTCCTACGCCGAATGCCCGTGGCATGATCACATCATTCGTGACGAGAGCGAAAGGGTGCGGGGAAATCTATTGACGGGCAACTTTGACAATGAGTGGATGGATGACTTCATGGAACGTTATCCCTTCCGCTTCGAAGTGGAAATGCCCTTTTTGAAAACGCTACAGGCATCGGCATCGAGTCTCAAAAAAAAGGGTTATGCTATCAGTCTGCTGCCGGATATCCTTCCCGTGTCTTTTGCCAGGGCCTGTCACAGCTCGCGCTATTGGGGATTGCCGGTGGATGAATGCCTCAGGAATTGTCGACAAATGGTGACGCTCAGCCCCACCCACCGCTGGGATTTTTTCGAGGCGGATGTGACCGAAATCAGACCCGTTATCAAGGAACAAATGCCGGATTATCTAGTGTGGGGAAATTCCATATTCTTGAGAAACCGCGAAGACGACGCCGGTTTGCTGGATGACCATATCGACAAGATTATTCTCGATATGCGTTTCTACAAGGATTTAAACCAGGTGGCGGAAAGGATTGAAAGGCTTTCGGATTCTCAGGTGAAAGCATAAGGAAGTATCGAATGCACATTTCTCTCGTTCCCACGCGGCGCGTGGGAACGAGAGAGAGTATCAAATGCACATACAAACCCTTAAAACCTGGCAGCACAATCATGATTTCGCGGCCATTCATGAAAAAGGAGAGCGACGCACCACACAAGTTTTAGCCATGACGTCCGTTACCATGATTATTGAAATCATTGCAGGCGTCATATTTGGCTCTATGGCGTTGTTGGCCGACGGCTGGCATATGGGCACGCATGTCGCTGCGTTCATGATCACGATATTTACGTATA
>NZ_SMSC01000008.1:40000-142463 GCF_004359955.1 Candidatus Thiosymbion oneisti | reverse complement strand
AGTCATTGAAGCAATGAACGCAAATTAGTCGAGATCGGTTCGCTATCATCGACGGTTCTTGGTCCATTGATGTTGATTTGCGGCCATTTGCGTTTATTTGCGGCTAATTCATTGGGTATGTTATTTACAGAACCGACGCATGTACTCCTCGTGAATCCGCCGTTCGTGCCGCAACTTTATACCTGCGGCGGGCTTGTAGCCGCGTCTGAGCTGCCGATTAATCGTTTCCACCAGTCGGCGACTTTTCCAGCATGTTTCCCCTTGTCGGGCGAGTGCCGAGGGGTTCTTTTCTCGGCTTCGCGCTTGCGAGTGGCGGCGACGGGTGGGCCTTTGGGTTTCCGCGTGAGCTTGGCTCGTGCCGGTTTCCAACCTATTCTGCGGTCCTCGATCCGCAGCTCCTGCCCCTCGGTACCACCGGTGCAGGGTGTTTGGCGAAACTCGAGATTGCCGTTGGAGGAGATGCAGCGGTAAACATTGGTTTCGGCGTCGGCGGTTGCGGCGAATAGCAGGATCAACGGCAAGCACGCAGCCATCGCGCGCTGCGATCGGTGGCCGGTCTCTGCCGAACTCAACCCTTGTGCCATGCCGAAACAACTCCTTCTCCAAAAGCGTCAGTCCCCGCCGTCATTGGGTAACGCTCATACCGATAAATGACGCCAGGTAGCGAATACCTAGTTGCAGCCTATTTTACATCCCAAGGGTCAGTAAGACGCGAAAATCTAATGTACCCATCAGCCCTATACAGGAAAAATAGACTAAAACTAGGTGCTTAGCAACGACAGGGCAACACTCCGAATTTCAGCCGAACCAACATATCTGCTGACTTCCGCCCCATCATGTCAGACATTACCGCGAGACGTGCTGCCCGCATCACGGTAGGGTATAGGGTAACTCTGCCGACTGCTATTTATTGTCATGCTTGCGCTTCGGCCTGACCGTTCAGCGGATCGCCTCTTCGAGTTTCTCAGACCTTACGCGCACGGGCCCGACCCGCTTTCCTTTCTTTTTGAATCTACCGAATGCGAGCCGACGTTTAATGCTGCCTTTACGGAGCTCAATGTTTCCGGTTTTACCGTCCTTTAACCTGACAGGGCTCTTGCCTGCGACAACTCCGGGACCCAGGTGGTAAGCGTCGATACCCATTGCATACAGGCGCGCGAGATCCCCAGAAGAATATTTCCTGGTCTTTTCCCCTTTGAATGCCTCGCGCATTTTCTCGTCCAGCAACCAGGGGGTTTCCACGAAATACAAATCTTTCAGCTCAGGATCATATGACCCCTGCTTCTTATCCGTCACATGGGATGTTGCAACGATAGGAGTATTCTCAGGAACCTTCTTTAATAACCTCTTATAGATGTGCGGCGCGTTATCCGCATCGGCAATCAGGAAGACGGCATCGGCCTCCTTGATGTATTGCAGACTTGGGACAATCCGGCGCTTATCGTCATACTTGACTTTCCTAACTTTAGTACTCTTCGTCCGGCCAAACTTAGACTTAAACTCAGACTCAAACTTTTTCGCGAGACGGGTTTCCCAGCCCGGCCTTTCCGGATAGACCACTATCGGGTTCTTTGCCACACCGCTAAAGAGTTGTGCGACGGTTGCAGCCTCATCTTTGGGCGAGAGTGCAAACTGATAGAATTTCCCATTGATATCAGTTTTATTCAGCAGCAGCGTCGGTACCAAGCCGATCTTCCCAGCAACCTTATCGACGTTGTCCGGCAATAATGGCCCGATGATCACTTTTGGTTTTTGAGCAGCTAAAGAACGATACTGTTCTTCAACATTGGATCTACTTTTCTCGATAATTATTTTTGTCTTTATGTTGGAGTCCTTACGGGCATCCTCAATGCCTGCCATAATCGCGAGTGCAGGCTCCCGGTATTTATCATTCCCAGTAGGCAGTAACACGCCGACTCGATCCCCATCCTGGTACTGCAACCCGTCAATTCGATCTCCATCCTTGTGTTGCTGCCTAGTCCACTCCTTCACTTTGGAGCACCCGGCAGATAGTACCGACAATGCCACGACTACGATGATCCAGTACCTTAATGCGTGTGTATTCATGTTCGTGTTTCCCGTTTTACTTAGTTGACAACCAAACCAATCGCCTCTGCGTATCTGCTGGAATGCACTCGCAACAACCCGTGCCGGAAAAACCTACTGTGCACGGCAGGGCTGCTCCATTGTCCGCCGCCGATCAGCGGCAAAACCGAGCTGATAGATGCTACGCGCCAACCTGACCGAATACGCTTAACCAGCCCCGCTTTGTTGCCTCCGCAACCAAGCAAACAAAGCCCCTACGGGTACAATGAGCGGTGTCCACAACAACCGATTATCGATGCTGTATATGGCTCCCTCCACCCCCCCTTCCAAACGCTGCGCCAAGGCCAACAATGGCACCAGCAACGAACCGGCAAGTAAGGCACGGATCAACGACTGACCACCGATTGTTGCCGTGACGCGCTCGACCAAGAGGAACGCCAAAACCGCAAGTGCCGGCCCCAGTATGCCCTGCACAGGGTACGCGATCGGCACGAGCCCGAGCAACAGCATCATCCCCTCATTGATCACCGCCAACAAGGCGATTGCGCCCGCGGCAAGCACCAACGCCGTTTTGACATTCGCTCGCAACCTTACGCTCATCGAAAAGACACCAAACAGCGCCAACAAGGGTATAAGGAAGGTCCCATGCAACGCGGACGTGAAGGGCACGGTGGACAAGGCCGACTTATACATTAGTAACAATGCGAACAACCCAAGCGGCAACAGACCACCCATGGATAGCACCAGACCCCTCATCGCTTCTGTTCCTCGACCAACATGGCCCGCCCTTGCTCCAGCAACCGATGCAGCTCGCGTGAGACCGATGCTCGGCAAGAAAAGGCCGGCAACGCATCGAAACGGGCCAATGCGTTATTGGCATGTCTGGGCTTGCGCGCTATAAGACCTAGATAGACCTGCGCCGCGAGAAATGCCGGATGCCGCATTGGGTCGCCGAGGAACCGGCGCAGATAGACCTCCGACTGCGACGCCTGCAATGGGCAACGGGTAAGCCCGACCAATGCGAGCAGGTCTTCGAACAGCTCGTCAAACCCTGCTTTACAGTTCCGGTAGTTCCCCAAGACACTGTGCATGGACAGTAACCTCAGCCGCAGGCCGAACAGGATGGCATTATAAAAGGTCGGCTCCTGCTCCAACGCCGTCTCGATGCGCGAGCGTGCCTGCTCTGTGCGGCCCTCGGCAGCCATCATGACCGCTGCAAGGTAGTGCAGATCGGCGGACGAAAAAGTCGCCACTGAGCCCGTCTTCTCAAGCTCCGGTAGTAACCGCTTCAATTCTTGGACATAATTCGACGGTTGTGCCTTGACCAACACATAGGCCGGGACCAGCCAGCCCAGGTAACCTATGCCGGGATCGGGAGATGTGCGTAACGCGGCGGTCTGTTCGAAGGCATAGTCGAAATCCTGAGATATCGTGGCCGCAATCACTGCCCGACGCTGCTCCGGGCTTGCGTCGATGGCCGGATTCAAACGCCCGATCACAGTATCGGCAAACGGGTTTCTCCCTGCGCTGGCCTGGGCCCTCGGGTCGCAGCCGAGGCGCAGCTGCTCGGCTGCTACGGCCGCGAATCCGGTACCACCACCGCCGTTGGTTTCGGCTCTTGGTTGATCCTGTGGCTTACGTGGATTGATGTCGATCAGAAAGCGTGCACGATCCGTCGCATGGGCAGTGATCCAAGCGAGTGCCACCGTCAGCAGCGTGCCCGCGACAAAGACCGACCGCACACGGGAACGGCTCAGTAGCATCGCAACACCCTGTGCTCGAGAAAACTCGCATAGTTGCGTACCAATGACACCGTATCCTTCCGCAGCTCGATATTCAGCTTATGACAGACACCGGTAGCACGCAGGCGCGCCAACACCGGCTGCAGGCCTGTGAGTTGTCCCTCCCAAACAAAGATCAGCGCGCCCCGGCCGAGTGCGGAGAGCGCGTTTGCGGCAGTCTCCGGGTCTGCCAGCGACAGTGTCGAGGCCGCCAATCGCTCGGGAAATCCCTCCCCTAAAAAGTCAATAGCCAACGCAAAGGCATCCACTGCATCCTCGTCCGGTTCTACGGTCAATTCCACCGGCAGCAGAATTTCCCTGTACTTGCGCCCGTCACTCGATGCATAACGCTCGGCGATGGCACGGAGATCAATCCGGGTCAGGAGGCCATCCTTCGCCACCCAGATCGACCGATAGGGATAGGTAGGCGCCATGGAACGCAGCTGGAACCCCGTGGTGGGGTCATCGCTGGGCCGATACTCGCTACGACTGTCGCGGATCGGCTCACTTTTGATTCGGGCTACGCTGATCAGTAAGAGGATTAATAGGATCGCGAATAAGGCGACGACCACGTCCACCTGGTACGCATCCGATCCCCAGCCATTGGTCACCGGCTCGACTTTCTTCATGCGCTGCTTCAACCGACGTACCCGCGGATCGCTGTTTCTTTGGAACGGCACAGAGGCCGTTCCCTACCGGAAATTCTTACCACAGAAAATTAATGAAACCATATGCTAGGGTCCAGGTACCGCCTCTATGCCATGCACATCCCCCACAACCTCCATATCGTATAGTAGATAGGAACCCTGTCCTCCTTGCATCAAGCGCTCGGACAGACTTTTGTTCAACTCGGCAATGACGTCCGCAACCTGTTCCGCACAGTGGATCAATGCCGGCGGAGTCCGGATCAATACACGCACCGACAGCGCCGTGGGCACCTCCAACAAAGATAATTGCGTGCGCAGGGCAGGGCTGTCCGGCGCCAATGCAGCAACCTCTGGGCGTGTTCCATCGACCTCACCTTCTGTCACCAAACGCACGCCATCCTTGCTACAGACCAGCCGGTAATCCGCCTGGGGTGGATGCTGTACCCGAACGCGCTCCGGGTCTGCCAACAGCAACAGAACAAAGACGATGCTCACCGCCCCGATAAAGACATCGGCCAAGGTCAGAAAAGGAATCGCGGGCCGGGAAATACTGCCCTCGAATCGCTGGCCACCCATGCTTCCCCGCCTTAGTCGATACCTTGACTGGTCTGTCCGACAACCGGCGTCGGTCCGCCGGATTTGGACGCTGCTACCGGACCGGGCTGCGCATCACGCGATTCTGCCGCGGAGGTATCAGTGGCTCCCGTACCCTTGCCGTCGTTCGCCGATCCTGCCTCGCTGAGTGAAGCCGCCTGTTCCTGATTCAGGGTCCAACGGGCATCGAGGAGATAGAGCTGCGACATGACGATCACCGATGCAACCAAGCCGATGAAGGTGGTATCGAAGGCCAGGTGCAAACTGTCGAGCACACCCTGGAGGGCGGTCTCCTCCTTCATCGCCAGCGGCAGCTCCTTTACCGCCTGAGAAATGCCTAGCACGGTGCCGATAAAACCCACCACAGGAAACGCCCACAGCCCCAGGCGCAGCGGTTCCAACAGATGTCGCCGGCCGAAACCGAAGTGCATCGACAACACCGATGTCCGTCCCAGATGGGCATGCAGTCCGCGGGGTCGAGCCGTGAACAATGCCCACAGACCTGCATCGTCGCAGCCGATGCCCCTACCGGTGTCTAATCGGCTGAGGCAACGCCCGTCTGCCGCCGCCCCCCAGGCCTGCAGCACGCCATAGACGGTAAGCACCACCAGGGCGGCCAGCATCCCTTGTTTGAAGGCGCTATCCGTAAAGCGACCGATCGGCTCTGCGAGCCGATCCACCCCGAGCAGCGAGAGCCATTCGGCACTCCAATCACCGATATCGGGTACACCAAGCGGTCTCAAATCCCAGATCAGGGCATAGATACCCACCGTGATCAGTACCAAGATCACCAGCAAGCGATTGGCACGGTAGCCGTCGGGCTTCGGTATCGGCGCCTCGGTCATGGCTGAAACCTAAGAAGCTGTCTGGTTAAAATGGATCGGAGTGAAAAGGGTCCAAAACGAAGGCGTTGTTTCGATTTTAGCCAGACAACATTAGAACACTACCGACCTGGGTAGTGGTTAATATTTAAATGATTTGTTAGGCTACGAGCTTCGGCCCTCTCCCACCGAAGGTGTTGTAGAAGCCCCTCTCCCGCCGGAAGGATGTCGTAAAAGATGAGGCCCGACGCGGTCATTCTCGTTCCCACGCGCTGCGTGGGAAGGTGGAAGCTCCGCGCCGCGGAGAGCATCAGGCCAGTGTCCGGCATTCGGATACCCGTCGCGCGTGAATATTTCGGTAAGCGAGGGGTGCCGATCGTGCCCGAGCGCAAGGCGCGGCGAGGAGGAATAGCCAGGCCCTATGGCGACGAGTCGCAACGCGGCTAGCGGGTGCGAGGGGCGTGCATTGCGGCGAAATATTCACGGGTGACGGGTATAGACACGGGAATCAAACCTGCCGACTGTCCGGCGTTGTTATCCGGTGCGGCCCAGAGGGCGTCTGCTCTGAGCGTTGCCGCCAGCTGGTGATGGGGTCCGTAAGCCGTCTGAAAGACGGCGGTCCCAGCCGGCCCGGAACCGCCGACATCTTGTCGGCCCCTGGGACCGCCGACATTCTGTCGGTCCCTGGGATCACCGACATTCTGTCAGCTCCCGAGACTACCGATATTTCGTTGGCCCTTTCGGCTATCGGGTAAAACCTGAATGCCGAATTGCCGGTCCAAATGGTCATCAGTCAGGCTGAGTGTTCTCGTTCCCAGGCGCTGCGTGGGAACCAGAGACCGGGAGCGGGGCTTTTGCGACACCCTCGGGGTTGGGGAGAGGGGGTCAAATTCGACCATTTAAAAATTTACTACTACCCCGGCCTGAACCGCAGCCGAACACCGACGTACCAGCCTATTGCATCTCGGCCTCCGGTGCCGGTAACTTGTCGTATACGACCCCGATCTGCTCATCCAAGCTTCTCAATACTTCCAAACCCTTATTGATATTCTGCCTCGCCAGGCCATACTGCTTGACCTTCATGGCGAGTACAAAGCGTTGCTTCTCGCGTTCGATCTCGCGAATCTTCTTGAAGCTGCTGGTGTAGATGGCGATTGCCTCGCCCTTCGCCTCTTCGAAGTCCGCCGCCTGCTTGGTAAACCACTCGGCCAACTTCTCCATGTTCCCCAGTTGGCGGGCCTCGGCGGCATCGGTGCGGGCCAGCGCCGCCAGTTTTTCGATCTTGGTCACGAACTGGCTGTCCGGCGCGCCGTTGGCGGCGGCCTTGCGGATGGTCTGGATCATGCGATCGAAGATGGCCTCCGCATCCTTGATGTCGGCGATATTCTCCGACAACATCCGGGTCACTTCGGCCATCGCCTGGGACGATTCGCTTGCCATGCCGTTGAGCTGGTCGAGGATCTCGGGCGGGATCTCGATCGGCGGCAGCTCATCGTCGACCTTCACCGAAACGCCCTTGTCTGCCGGCTTAGCGGGGTCCTCCGCCCACGACAGGGGCACCACACAACAGACGGCAATCAACCCGACTAGGGGCAACCATACAGCGAAATTTATCTTCTTCATCTCTTCATCTCCTATCGTTGAATCACGCATCGAAACACTAGGGACACAGCACCAAGCCGTATTGGATCGACTTGAGGATGGACGTCATCTGCGTGTTGATGGCACTGAGCTGATGGTCGAGATTACGGGCGGTCTCCTCGGCCGGCTTCAGATCTGCCCGCGTCTTCTCGATCCATTGCTGCAGCAACCCCCCACCGGAACGCCTTGCATCTTTATCGGAGAGGTCGTTCGCCCAAGTCTCATAGTTCTCCTTGCAGGCGTTGGTGTGGTTAAATTCATTCTGCAGCTGCTCGGCCCGACCCTTCAGGCCCTTGGCCAGCTTCACGTCCGTACTCATCTCCTGCCGTGGGATCTCGCACAGCTGCTCGAAATCCGTCAGCGTCGTATAACCCTTTTCGTCCAGCTGGGTGAATTCCGTGGAGATCAGACCACCTTCCGCCTTCAGGCAGTCGAACATTCGGAGCAGGCTGGGGGCATCCGGTGCACAATCCGGGACGCCTTCGATAAACTCCCGGAGACCGGCAACGATGTCCGGTGCGTCTTCGAGCGTACTGAGCTTTTGCTCCAGGGAGCGCGCGTTGCTACGGGCCTCTTGTAGACAAAGCCGGAGGCTGCTGGCCGTCGATTCATTCTCCGTAGCGCAGACGGGGTCGCTGTCTACGGCCGTACCGGCGAAGACCGGCTGGCTCAGACAGAAGGCCTCGTGGGCGAGAAAATAGGCGCGATCCCGCTTGCACCAGACACCGCACAACCCGGCACAACGCTCGGCGAAATTATCATCCACGCAGCGTTGATCCATGGTCGCAACCTCTTCTTGGGCCGCAAGCGGTGGGAGGAGAAGAAAAAGTAGCACCAGCAAATACAAGGGAGAACTGGCCCGAAACCTCATACCCACAGAAAGACGGGCACGAAAAACGGTTAGGTTCCCGCGGCTGAATATCTCCATCTCTTGCGTCCCGTACCTAATGCAACAACAGCCAACAGGACCGCCAGGTGGGAAGAAGCCGGTCGACCTCAGTCTGCTGGGCATACCACCAAGCACTTCCGCCACTTTGTATTCTGGCTTTGTGCCGAGCTGATTCATCCATCGCTGCGTCCTACGTCTTGGAATATGCCCAGGCGGAATCCGGTCGCTCCCCGGCTTACCTATCCGCTGCCTACCTGCCCCTACTGCAGGCGCATTGAAACATGCCTCGCAAACATAGACAATCGTCCGGCAGCGAAAAAGGACGACATCATGAAAAGAGAAACTGGCCGCAAGATCATCACCTTCGACTGGGCCATCAAGACCGTTCTGCGCGACAAGGCCAACTTCGACGTCCTGGAGGGTTTTTTAACGGCCCTGTTCAAACGGCCGATTGTCATCCTCGACCTGCTGGAGAGTGAGAGTAATCGACGCGACGACACCGACAAATACAATCACGTGGATCTGCTGGCCAAGACCTGCGACGGTGAGCGGATCATCATCGAGGTACAATACCTCACGGAAATGGCCTACCTCAGGCGCCTGGCCTACGGTACCGCCAAGACTATCGTCGAGACCCTCGGGCTGGGCGAGCCCTACAGCAACCTCGAGAAGGTCTACTCCATCAGCCTCCTCTATTTCGATGCTACCGAAGACGGCGACGACTACATCTACCACGGCAAGACCGAATTTACGGGTCTGCATACCCACCATGCCGTGACCTTGAAAAAATCCCTGGTGGGCGATCAGGTCCGTATCGGTGAGACCAATGTCTTTCCCGAATACTATCTGATTCCCCTGAAACGCTTTACGGACGTGGTCCGGGACGATCTGGACCAGTGGGTCTATGCCTTCAAGAACAACGAGGTCTTGGACGAATTTACCGCCCCCGGTATCGGCGCCTTGAAGGAGAAGCTCGACTACCTGAAGATGAACGAAGGGGAGCGGCGCAGGTTCGAGGCCCATATGAATCGGATCAGATCGGAATGGGGAATGGTCGAAGGTGCTAGACAGGAAGGGTTAGAGGAAGGGCGCGAAGAAGGACGCCGGGAAGGACGCGAGGAAGAACGGCAACGACATGAGAAGGAAAGGAAAATCCTCATCAGATCTCTGTATGAGAATGGGGTGGCCATTGAAGTGATTGCCGTATCCGTCGGACTCTCGGAACCCGCGATACGCCGGTTGCTCAATGATGGATGATGGAGTCCTTCGTTCATTTCATAGCCCGTAGGCTGGGTTGTGGCCAGGGACAGCGAAACCCAGCACTAGGGAACCGGCCAAGTCGTTAAAAACACCTGAACGATGACAAGAACCACCCACAAACACCCAAGGCCAGCGGCAAAGTGGCAAAGATTGCTGTGCGGTCTACTTGCCGTGATTGCGGGTACCGGACCTCTCGCACATGCCCAAGCGGAAGTCTCTCCGGAGGCGGCCTGCACCGAGCAGATCGAACAGGCCCGGCGGGAAGGAGCGGCCCAGGTCACGTCGATGCTGCGCGAATGTCACCGGGAAACCGAAGAGCTCAAGCACCGACAACAAGATTGCCAAGTCACGGTGCCCGACCCGGCGCGGGAACGCCTGGTCGGCGCGATCCGCCACCTGGAGCAAATCCGCACCGGTATGGCCCCATCCGCTGACGACTTCGACCCCATTGCTGCATTGAACGCCATCCAGGCCACCCTCGAACGTGCCGCATCTGCTGCCTCCGATTCTGCCCCTACCTTTCCGAGCCCCACTGTGTCATCGGAGGCAAGCCCACCGGCCAGCGAAGCACTGGAGGAATCACCGAACGCAATCGCCTTGGCCGCAGCCGAACGGCGCATCGCCGACTTGGAACGCGACAACCAGCGGCTTGCCGCCGAAGTGGAGCGGTTGGAGTCCACACCGGCCCCGACCCCGCTGATCGATAAGGCGCAGCTCCAAACTCTAGCGAAAACCCTGCTGCGGCCCGGCGAATGCGATGAGATTACCGTCGCCGTGGCTGAGAAGGGTGCCGTCAGCGTCGGCGGTATCGTCGCCTCCGAAGCCGTGCGCGCCGAGCTACGCCAACGCTTCGATCTCCTCGCCGCCGCCCTACCGGGAAGCCGCCTGGCGCTGGAGCTACAACCGGGCGGTACCTGCAACATCGGCATCGGCGGCGGCTGGGCGGCCTTGCCCGCTACCGGTAGTGACATTGACCGTGTCGGTTTCAGCCGCGAGCTCGAAGCACTGGCGGCACAGCTGCCGACGCCGGTCCAGTGCGAAGCGTTAGATTTCCATGCCGCGGAGCACGCCCAGCTCGGCCCCGACTTCGCGCCTGGACAGACACCACTCGTCTGGTGCCGCCGCAACGAGACATCCGACGCGGACATCGGGGTCTGCAAGCGCGGCGCCTACTCCAAGTACTGGGACTATCTGGGGACCGGCGGGCGCGGCTATATGGCGTTTCCGATCCTGCGGGTTGCCGGGGAGTAGCGGACACCCCAGCTGCCCCGTGCACCCATGAGTCTGTCCTTCGATCTGTCACTTGACAACTGCCGAGGCAGGATTAGTTTTTGGGATTGTCACGACAAGAAGCACCAGTCATGTCCACACAGGGATCCCATGGGAAAAATTCTTATCCAGGCAGAAAGCGTGTTAAACGGGGCCATGGAGGTCGGAAAAAAACACCACGACAAAGGCCTAAGGATCTCGTTATGAAGCTATCTGCGATCGCTACTGTCGGTGTCTTAGTCGCAACGATACTGATGGTTGTGAACGGCAATAGTGGGCCGTATTTGTCGTATTCGCCGGTAGCCCACGACAGAAAAACCGGTGACGAGATCGTCGTCGCGGGGGATACTTTAAACGAACTTTTCGACGGTAGCCGCCCAGGATCCAAGTCAAGCAGGCCACCACAGACGAAACCCAAACCTAAGCCCAAACCCAAACCCAAACCCAAACCTAGACCCAAGCCCAAGCCTAAGCCCAAACCATCCCCGGTTCGGCCTGATCCAGAGCTTCTACCGGAGGGGATTTCCACCGGACCGTTCACACATATTTCCGCGAGCAACATCGCGGCTGGGGACGCCGGCGACAGCGTAACGAGTAGGAAATCAGGCGATGAAGCATCTGAGGACAGCTTGCTGAAGCAGCTGCTCTCGTCACCGAACCTGTCCGATAACCCGGCAGTGGACAAGAAGCTGCGTTGGGCTGGCAAATATTTGAGTGTCACAGTAAGGGCGGAGTTCATGTCTTCTATGTCCGAGCCGGATGATGCCCACAACGTTCGCTGGATCGTGACGCGTTTCGTCAGTGATTTCACGACACCCCAGACCCCTAAGGGTAAGACGCATCCCTTCTACGACATAGCCAGTAAAGAACCTACTACCGATAAAGAGCCTGCTACCGATGAAAGGCCCGCTCCGCGTAAAGAGCACATCTACGAGTTCAGCTATAAAACGGATACTCCCGACGTCCCGCTGAAACTGCCGATCTATTTTGTCGGTAAGCGCTTTCGGAATATGGCGTTTTCGCCACCAACCGTCAAAACCGAACCGAACAAAGTAGAGAATAAGGAGGGGAGTTATCAGGAAATCCCCCTTCGAGCTATCGAGTTCGATATCCGCGAGTCGACAGAATCAGGCGTGAAACCACTCGGGGAGATCGAACAACGCCTGATCGACGATCCCAAGCACATCGTCAGCTTTGCGATGCTGGTCTGTGACGGCAAGTGCGATGACCACTGGCTCGCCGGCTTGTCGGAGACACACCTGGGGTCACCGGCGACGGGGCCTGAATCCGAGCCTGAAGAGATCAAGATCGATTTCAAGGAAGGCGGCTGGAAAATCACCGACCACGCTCAGTTGGAGAAGTTGCGGGCTGAACACCCCTTCGCCCGCTGTCTCGATGGATACGGGGTCTCGATGACGGTCGAAGCACTCGATGACGGATCGGGTTGGTCTCATGTGTACGCATCCCGCTTCGAGCCGAAGTGTCAGAGAAGCTGGATTAAGCACGAGTCCGAGAAGCGCCTCGTGACTGTGGATCTCGACATTTGGGAGAAGCGAGGTAAAAAGCCTGACACTAAGCCACTGCCAGCGACCCTGGTCGTTGAACTGCAGGACGATACCGGTCGGCTGCTACCCGGTCTTTCCGGTGAGCTTCGTATCCTTGCCAGGGACAAAGAAGATGAGCCGTTGTTCACGGAAACCAATCTCGGCAGCGGCCGAGTGGAGATACCTTTTAGCAAGTTGCCGGATAGCATGGAACTGCATGTGATGGTCGAGGCCGAGGGATATAAGAAAGCCGGTCAACCGCTTAAACCGTTGGAGAAGGGTGGAAAATCCAGAATAAAGGAGGTCACGCTGTCCAAGATCCCCACCCTGGCGGATCTGCGTTTCGCGCTAAGCTTCCGACTGCTCGGCAAGCCTGTCAGCGCGGATGCCTTGCTGGCGCAAAAGAACTGTGAATATCGCGTCGAGGTAACGACTGAACCGGGTTCAGAGCCAAAGACTGTCGAGTTGGATCTCGAGCGTAAGGACACGGCATTTCGACTGAGACCCAAGGGTGACGGTCTTGAAATCCCGGTGAATGACAAAACTAGCTTCCGGTTGATCGTGAAGCCAAAGCCGGGCAAGTGGGCTGGACACTGCCCGCAATCGGTATCCGAAACCCCGGTTCCGCTGGTTGATTACGGTGCCGATAGGGTGGTGAAGATCCCGATCCGTCATCCGCAACCCTGGATGCTGGTGGTCGCCACTTCGGCGGATTTTCCGAATGACTCGAAGTTCAGCGATGATGTGCAACGGGCGAGACGCCACCGGTTCTGGTTTGAGACCCGGTCCGCACTCACGGAGGTACGCTGGAAGACCGGTGCAAAAAAGGCATTCGACTGGCTGTTCGCGCAGATGGTCGAAGGCTCGGCCGGCGGTAAGGCAAAGTTGGTCTTGGGCGGCCCCAAGACGACTGCCGAGGCGGAACAGGACAAGGCCGATTCCCTGTTCAAAATAACTCCGGAACAGACCGATCTCTTGGTCTTGACCCCGGCCCGCGCCAGCCGTTATGAAGGAACAGGTGCAGGACCTCTGCCGTTGCGTGACTTGGAAGAGGCCGTTAAGGGATTTGCAGGACAGAACTACCCGACTTTGAAAGATCGTTACCACACGCTGGTATGGATTCAGGGAGATCCGACATTCAGCGCGGGACAGTCCTGCCACCGGTTTGGCGAAGTAGCTACTTCCCTGGCCGAGGCCAAGCACCCGGTACGGGTGCTGGCGCTTTGGCCTACGCTGAATATCAGTGATACCGGATGGACCGCGTCGGAGTCTGAGTCGACACCTGAGGAAGGCGATGGCGGGGGAGAGGACGCACCCGCTAGGGATTTAGCATCCAGATCCGCCATCACATCTGCTAGACCGGAGGAGCTAGAGAAAGCTCTGCAGCCCTACTCCAAGAAGGCGGGCTTTGACGGCCTATTCGTCTGCAACCGAGCAACCTTCGGCGGGCCAGCAAAAAGCGAGCTGATCGTGTTTATCGAAGATACAGGTGGCATGCGGGCCGCGTCGGAAAAGAAATATCTCAAAGCATTCAAAGACGTCCTGCTCCGGTTCCGCCGCGACGGCGTCGAATGATGAGTTGTGCAGCCACCGGGAAGAGGGGGAAAACTCTGAGGTATCCCCACAAAATAGCTTTTTAAATCAATCAGTTAAAGAAAAAACCAATGTGTAGGTATGGGTCAGGCCATGCCTAGAGGCGTAAGCGGCTGATTCCAGGGTTGATTTTGTGGGGATACATCAGGGGAAAACCAGTATGTCCGGCACCAGAGCCTCTAATCTGCTATTGAGTATACTCACGGCGTCGGCATTGGTTTGCATCACCGCCGATGCCGATGCCCAGCGGCGTCCCGGCACCATCGGAACAAAGGGCACCGACCTGCCGCCGCGCATCGCAGTGGATGGTGCTTGCCCGGAGACCAAATCCGACGGCACGGAGCGTTCCTTTTCCGAACTTGAAGAGATGATGCGCAGCTCGGCCGCGCGGCAGGTGATCTTACCGGAGATCCGGATATTCGCGGACGACGAGCTTACCAAGGCCCTGTCCGGGCTGTCGCTCCGTTTCCAGAGCGAGGTGACGGTGCTGCGTTGGAACCAGGGCCGTTTGGATAGTCATCTGGTCAAGTTCGTCACGGAGCGCGGTCCCCGTTGCGGCTGGATCGCGCAGGCGGCTCTGCTGCCCGTAGACCGCAACCAGCCACTCCCCATCGAGACATTGCGGGCCGATGGCATCGGTGGCTTTACGGGGCGTGGCTCCACCCTGGATGCCAAGGTGCTGATACGCAACCGCTTCGACAAAGGCGACCCGGATGCCGATACCACTACCGGGGCCCGGGTCTATTATCGCTATACCGACGCCAAACCCTACAGCACTCTGCGTATCTTCAATGTGTTGAATGTGTTCGACTATGCCGAGCACGGCGGCGAGCTCTGGTTCTTCGTCGGCGGTGAGCGCGCCACCGCGGACGGCGGCGTCAAGCAATACCTGTATGGTTGGGTACGCGCCGACGAGGTGATCCCCTGGAGCAGCCTGGTTAATGTGTATTACACGCCGGGCAAGGACGATATCCGTATCTACGAAAACAACAGCGAGGCCGAACGCGGAGGCGATTGGTTTGCCAAGAAGGGGGACGAGGCGGAGCCGACGGATCGCAACATCCCGCGTTTTCCCTTGTTGGATACCCTCACCCAGGGACAGCCGGCCGTGACAGTGCACCGAATCGCCTTTCCGGGCACGGCCTGCGACAGCAAGGGCGACTGCATCTCGGCCCAGGCCGCTGCCCTGAAACGTGCCGAGCTGGGCGACGAGCTCTGGAAGGCCGAGAATATCGATTTCCTGTTCGTTATCGATGCCACCGAGAGCATGGGTAAATACTTCGGGCCAGTGGTCAAAGGTATCCGCGCCTTCTTGAAGGAGGCCGATCCCGGCGACCGCATCAAGCTACGCTTCTCGGTGGTCGTCTACGGCGATTTCCTCAAACGCGGCAGCGGCGGCAAGGGTTTTCAATTCGCACGGGTGATCCACTTCGGTAGCCCCAACAACGAGAAACAGTTGGATTATCTGACCCGTGCCAAGGGCTTTACCGACAATATGAAAGACCTGCCGGAGGCGGCCTTCGCCGCCTTGACCAAGGCCGTAAAAGAGGCCAGTTGGCGCGACACGGCCGGTTGGCACATGGTGATCTGGATCGGCGACCACCCCAACCGCGGCCCAGGGATGACCGGTAAGCGCCGTCTGGCCTATACCGAACGTGACGTCGCCACGGCCCTGAAGGACAGCAAAAAGGGCGTGTGGACGGCCATCAATGTCCGGGGCAATTACCAGGCGCCCTACAATAACCGGTTCGTCGAGCAGGCGGAGCAGATCCTCGCGCTGACCGGCGGCTGGGGGATCCCGCCCCGACGTGCCTACGATGCGGCCACCAGGGACGAGACCCCGGCGCAGATCAGGGACTCTGTCAAGGACAGCCTGTTCGCCATTCTTGCTGCCGGCAAGAAGATACCGGAGGTCTTGGCCAGAATTGGGGCCGGCGAGGATCTGGATGAGATCGTGCCACCCGATGCCGGACCTAGCGCGATCCTGGCCAAGAAGTATGTGGAAGAGCGCCTGGGGATGGACGACGAGGACATTCGCGCCTTCTTCAAACGCAGCCAGTTGGTGCGCGAGGGCTGGGTGCGACAAGTGCCGAGCGACCCGGATTTCCGGTACTGGGTCTCGGTAAAGCCGGACGAGATGGCGGAGATCGTCGCGGCCGCGGAGAACCTGTGCGAGACACTGTCGGATACTGCGCCGGATTTCAACCGGATAAAGGACGCCATGGTGGCCACCCTGCGCAGCGTGACCGGCGATGTGCCCAAGCTGGTAGGACGCCAGGACGAGACCAATATCCGTCTTTTCCTCTCCAAACGCCTGCATGTGCCCAAAGAGCAGTTCTCCGAGCTGCTGGAAAAGGACATCGACGGCTTCGTGAAGTGGTTCAAGAATGCCGATCCCGGCGAGCGGAATGGTTTTACCGGGCAGATCTGCAAGAAATCCGCCTTGCTGCGTATGGCCGAGCGGGGACAGCGGGTGGATCGCGGTACCGATGACATCCGGTTCAACAAGCGTCTGCGCACTTGGCAAGCAAAGGAAGGGCGCGCCCGGAAATTCAATTGGATCTGGGGTACCGAGCATGGCGTCTATTATTACTACATCCCGTTGGATTACGTGCTCTAGCAAGGGTGTTAGGCACGGGCATTGATGCGGTTCGCGGCCTGCTGTGCGCCTCCCTGTCCCGTCCCTGGGACGGCAGACAGGTCCCTGCACAGCAGGCGCTCACCGCATCCTACGCCTTTGCTCAACCTATCATCGACAACCTGACCGGAAGTGCTTATTCTAGTATTGTCCTGAGCACCAAATTCAGTACCGAGAGGAGTGAGCCATGAACAGCATTCCAGCCCAGGAGATCAAGCGTCGCGGCATCGCCGCGGTGGACGAGCGGATTGCCATGGGGGATCTCTATATCATCCGCAACAATCAGCCGCAATATGTGGTGCTGCCGCAGAAACGCTATGAGGAACTGCTCGCAGCCCAGGAGGAGGCCCTGGTGGTCCACCTCCGTGCATCCTTGGAAGACCTCAAGGCCGGCCGCGTGAAGCGCGGTACCGCCGAAGACCTGATCCAGGAGCTGAACCTGGAAGACTGAGGTATGTATACCCTGGTCTGGACGCCCGCATTTGCGCGCGCGGCGGAGAAATTCGTGCAACGGTATCCCGATCTGCGCATGAAGCTGGCCGCCGTCCTGCGGGATCTGGAAAGCGATCCGTTCCAACCGCACCTGAAGTATCACTCCCTCAGGGGCAGGTTGAAAGGCTTCCAGGCAGTTAGCGTCACCTACAGCCATCGGATCATCCTGACGATTGAAAGCACGGAACAAGAGATCGTTCTGTTGGACATTGGCAGTCATGATGAGGTGTATCGCTAGGAAGCGAGTGAGGGGTGTTTCGATGGACTATGCAGACCAAGCGTTTTTGTTCAGGACCAGCGCACTGGCCAAGTCTTATCGCGATGACGAGCCAACGGCGGTCGGCGTTAGCCGCCACGGCGTCCGGTTCGGGCCCATCACCATCCCCCGCGGCGGTATCCTTGCGCTGGTGGGCGAGTCGGGCACGGGAAAGACTACCCTGTTCAATTTGCTGTCGGGCCTGGACGCCCCGGATCGGACCCCGCATCAAACCGGACTGGCGACGCCCCCGAACATCCGGCTCGATCTCGGCGGCCCCCCCATCGACATCGCCGAGCACCCCGGCGCCTTTCCGCGCGCGCGGGTCGGCTTCGTCTTTCAATCCGGCTTTTTGCTGAATAATGCCGGCGCCGCGCTCAACCTGGCCCTGCCCTCGGCCCAGCAGGGCCGACCCACGCGACGCGAGGAGCTGGTCCACAGGCTCGCTGCGGTGGGTATCGATGGCGGCGAGCTGGAGGAACGGGCCTGGAAGTTCTCCGGCGGCGAGGCGCAGCGTATCGCCTTCGTGCGCGCCCTGGCCCACGACCCCCAGCTGATATTTGCGGACGAACCCACCAGCAATGTGGACTACCGCAACGCTGTGAGTATCATGCAGCAGCTGCGGACTTGGGTGCGCGACCCGGCGCATCCGGGCCGGACCGTGCTCTGGATCACCCACGCCCTGCGTCTGGCCGCGGCCATCGCCGACGCCGTGCTGGTACTGCACCGTGACAACGATGCGCCGCTACATCCGGTGTGTCTGCCCGGCGATCCGGAGTCCGATCTGGAGCACCGGGTCGAGACCCTAGAGCGTTGGACCTACGACAAAGCGGCCATGGCTGCGGATGCGCCGCCGCCGTTCGCCGGACTCGCCACCGGCGCCGGCGTACCCGGGGAGCCCGCCGAGGCCGGTCGCTGGCAGGGTACCGCGGTGCGGCTCGGTACCGTCCTCAAAGTGGGCCTGTCGGAGGTGTTCTCGCGCCATCCGGCCCAGAAGATCGCAGCGGTTCGCGAGCAGGTGAACCCGGTGTTGTCGGTGGGCGGCGTGCCCGCCCGCGGTCGCCCTTTGCGCACGGCCTACGGCTGGCTGGCGAGCTTCGGCCAGCGCAGCGCCGTGCTGGCACTGATCCTGATCACCATCCTGGGGGCCTCCGGCCTGGCCATCTTCGACCTGGTCGATGCCCATTTCGAGCGTTCGGTGAATGATCCGCGCAACTGCCATGTCATCATCAAGACCAGCCGCGGCAGTGGCCGTGGCGCCTGTTACGGCGATCTCGAGTGCCTTTCCCAGCGGCCCTGGTCGGCGGCGCCCGTGTCGGCCGCGACATCGCTGCCCGAACCCGTAGGCGAGGACGGTTGGGACAACTTCGATACCCCAGCTGTCGGCGTCCCTCCGCGGGCCAGCTGCGAGGCCGGTGATGCGGCCTATGGCCGTATCTATGCCCGCGGCTGGAACATTGCCTTGGCGGACAACGGCCGGTGTCCGAAGCGCGCTACCAATAGCGTGCTGCTGTTGACCGCCGACCAGCGCGAGCCGATCTGGTCGCAGGTCCGGCTGCTGGCAGGCAGCGGCGGGCGAGGTGGGGAGTCGCTGGCGGGGTTCATCGACGCCCAGCAGGCGGTCTATAACGATCAGATCTTCCTCGCCGCCGAGCAGGTACAGGCGCTCGGCATCGACGAGATGGACCAGGTAGTGGACCAGACCCTATGCCTGTTCGAGGCCGGCTGGCCGGAACCGATCGAGCTCAAGGTCTACGGCGTACTGGACGAGGTGCCCAACTGGGAGCGCAACCGCTTCGCGGGTTTTATTCCCAACTATACCTACGACGCCTTCCAGCTGGCCCTGGGCCGCGGCGCCGGGCTGGTACGTGATCCGACCCACATCGCGCTCTATTTCTCCAGCGACCAGGCCGAGTCATTGCGCGCTTTTCTTATCGACCAAGGCTACATCTTCGTCGCCGAGAACCTGCAGAAGATCGGCCGCCTAGTCGAGACCGCCGGTATCTTCAAGGGCATCGTCAGCGGGTTTCTCGCGCTGATCAGCTTGCTGTTGACCATGCTCACTGCCATGTCGGTGTTGCACTATCTCAGCGCCAATGCCCAGTCCTTCGCGTTGTTGAAGGCCTTCGGTATGAGCCGACGCTTTATGTTCGGCATCTTGCTGGTGGAAATCGGCGTCGGCTGGCTGCTGGCGGTGGCCAGTATCGGAACGGCGTTGCTGCTGGCGGATCTCCTCGGCGGCGATGTCTGGTGGCGGTTCAATGACCTCATACTCTCGGCGCAGACGCTGTGGCGACCCTTCCTCTTGTCGGCAGCGGCGGTCTGGCTGCTGTCGGTAGGCGTGAGTCTGGTGCTCACGCTGCTCTGGTGGCGGCAGAATCGCTATGTTGCCGAGGTCTTGAAAGCAGGATAGGCGATGACAACCAGATCGCAAGTAATGCTCGGCTCGCTCTCTCGCCCCCTTGGGAGGGTGTCGCAAAAGGTATCGATCTTCGCCCTTTGACCCCCTCTCCCCAACCCCTCTCCCGGCGGGAGAGGGGCTTTTGCGACACCCTCCTTGGGGGAGAGGGCTGGGGAGAGGGGGGATCAAGGGCTTTATTTCGATCCTCAGTCACTTCATATCATGCAAAATCAATGGGTTGGTTTTTAGACAGCCTCTTAAGGTAGATTTTCGCCCGATTGAGGCGAAGAGTCGTGCCTTGCTTCGTCAAAATGTTATGGTAAAACCAGTCCTGTCATCTCGACCGAAGGGAGAGATCTTTGGCTTGGCAAAGGCTTCCGGCACATAAGATTTCTCCCTTCGGTCGAAATGACAACCCGGTCAAAATGACAACCAACAAAATTACATGGAGCGACCGATTAGAAGCTCGAGCTGGACTATGACCGGCGCTGCACTCTTGCTGTCGCTCGGCTTGCCGACAGTTGCGCAGGGACAGCGTTGGGACCAACCCATTCCCGGCTATAAGCAAGTAGTCTGCTACGGCACCGAGACCAAGGCGCGGGCACAGCTAGAGCGGCTCGTGGCACAAGGGCTCGATAGCCGGATCCTGTACAAAGATACTGTGGGTTGCTGGTCCGTGAACATTCGGGAGCAACGGGCGGCACCCCTCACCTACCAGATCGGCGCCTTCCGGGACCGGACACGCGCCCGTCGCGTGGTGGAGTCCGTGGACACCTGCGGCTTCCGGACCGAAATCACCGAGATCACCCGAGACCAAACCCTGCTGTACCGCGTCCGCACCAGCGTCTCGTCGGACGCCCATGCCCAGGAGCTGTTCGCCTTGTGCCTGCAATCGAGCCCCTTCATCCCCTCTCAACCCATGTTGATTACGGAGTAATTCATGTCCGGGTAGTGGTAATTTTTCAGGTGGCAGAGTGAATCAGTTGCATTATGGATCGACTCCGAAAGCTGCGCGCAAAACCTAGCGAGGCTCTGCCTCAGACCGACGAGTCGTGAATTTTTAGCTCGTTGCCGCGCGCTCTCGCGTGAGAGCCGGAGAAAGACCACAGCCCCGTCGCCGTGCCGCGTGTGGAACATAATGCCTGTCCTCCGGCAAAAGATCGGTGGCACCACATACCGCTCCAATCCGACCATGCCGCGCCAGCTTTGCCCGCACACGCCAAAACCTCAGGCCGTCATTCCGGCTGGGACGCCGGAATCCAGGTGCCAGGGATGGCAAGTTGCGGAGCTCTCCAACATCTGACGTAGGCATCAATGTTCAGCTCCCGGCAAGATATCTTCCCACAGGTCTTGCCAGTCTGGATTCTTCGCTTCGATCAATTCCAGCTTCCAAGATCTTTGCCAACCTTTGATCTGTTTTTCGTAAGCGATTGCATCGAGCATGGTATCGAACCGCTCGTAGTAAACCAGCATATGCACCCGGTGGCGTTTTGTGAACCCGGCCACCAGATTATTCTTGTGCTCCCATACTCGCTTGACCAGATTGCTGGTCACGCCGATGTAGAGGGTGCCGTTCTGACGGCTGGCGAGGATGTATACAGCAGGCAGTTTTTCCACTTGATAGGACCGGAAGAAAAACGAAAGTCGGTTGTAATGTTCGAGTCGCCATCCCTGGACGACTGGATTGTGGGGTCCCCACTCGGAATGACAGTGAGGAGTGAGACCCTCGATCTTCACGGACCCGATGCCGCTTTGGATTGGGACCGAGCATATTGCACCGCTCTATCGGCGCACTCCAGAACATCAGACCGTCGTTCCGGCTGGGACGCCGGAATCCAGGTGCCAGGGATGGCAAGTTGCAGGAACCGCCGAGGTTTGCTCCAGGCACCGGCGCTCATTTCCTGTTACACCGAGAAAAGACTCGGCGCCTGTGCGGTGCCGCCGGTTTGCCGTCCCTGGACGACTGGATTGTGGGGTCCCCACCCGGAATGACAGTGAAGAGTGAGACCCTCGATCTTCACGGACCCGATGCCGCTTTGGATTGGGACCGAGCATATTGCACCGCTCTATCGGCGCACTCCAGAACATCAGACCGTCGTTCCGGCTGGGACGCCGGAATCCAGGTGCCAGGGATGGCAAGTTGCAGGAACCGCCGAGGTTTGCTCCAGGCACCGGCGCTCATTTCCTGTTACACCGAGAAAAGACTCGGCGCCTGTGCGGTGCCGCCGGTTTGCCATCCCTGGACGACTGAATTGTGGGGTCCCACCCGGAATGACAGTGTGGTGGAAAAGGCTACCCTGAGAACCGTCCAAGGTTGGGCAAAGCCCGTAGGATGCTGGTGAGACCAGGGATGGCCGAACCGCATCGATGGACGGTGGACGTGCCCAACAACGGTGTTGGGCACGGGTCAAGCTCCCTCCTCCGTCGGGACAAACCCAGCCCTTTGCTAACCTCTCATTTTAAAGCAGAGGAGAGGGCGGCCGAAACTATCCCGCACTCGACTTTTCTGCATTGCACAAGCTCGACTCATTTGTAAAGATTCGGGTCCCTCAAGGAATCTTAATGGTATTGCGCTCCGCGTCTACCAGACAAGAGGACCACGAGACGGGCACGTCAGGACATGGTCGACATCTTCATCAGCTATTCCCAACAGGACTACCCACGGGTCAAGCCCCTCGTAGATGCGCTGACCGCTGAGGGCTACCGGATCTGGTGGGATCCGGAGGTCCGCGCCGGTGAGCACGTCGACCAACGCATCGAGGCCGCGCTGAAACAGGTATGGTGTGTCATCGTCGTTTGGTCGCGAGACTCGGTTATCTCACATTGGGTACGTGCGGAAGCGGCTTGGGCGCAGAACCACGAAAAGCTCATTTCCATTCGGATCGACGAGGAGATCGATCTCCCCCTGCGTTTCTATCAGATCCACACCCCCAGCCTGGCGGGTTGGGAGGGTTCACGGGACACCGCCGCATTTCAAGCCCTGCTGGCGGACATCTCCAAGATTGGTAGGCCGTCCTCGTCACTACCTGATCCGTCACTACTGGACCCGGCACCTGGACTAAACGCCCCTCGAGAACCCTTGACGGACGTTTCTGAGGTTGCCAGCCCATCCTCGCCGCCGCCCGTTTCGTCTCGACCGCCGAGGTCGGTTCGGGACGACTCAGGGAGGCGTACAAGGACACCATGGCAAAAGGGTCGGGTCATAGGCCTATCTGTGTTCCTCGGTGTCAGTGCCCTGGTCGCAATGTTGATGTATAGGATCGGCAATCTGGGGCCGTATTCGACGGTGACCCATAGTGAAGAAAAGGAAGAAACCGATGGCAACACCCCTGCCGCACCGCCTGGTATAAAAAAGCCTTCCGGCGGTACCCACTCAACCTCCAAGTCAGCACCAACCGAACCACGGCCTCAAACTTCCCTTTCTCCGGCAAAAGAGCCCACTTTGCCTTCATCTCCACCCGCTATCGAAACGAAAGACACCGATCTGCCACCACATATCGCGACGGACGGCGCCTGCTCGGAGATTACATCCGGTGGCGAACGGCGTACCTTTCGCGAGTATCGCGCGGAGCTGCGCAGCTCGGCCGCGCGGCAGGTGATCTTGCCGGAGATCCAGATATTCGCGGACGACGAGCTCACCAAGGCCCTGTCCGGGCTGTCGCTCCGCTTCCAGAGCGAGGTGACGGTGCTGCGTTGGAACCAGGGCCGTTTGAACAGCCATCTGGTCAAGTTCACCACGGAGCGCGGCCCCCGTTGCGGCTGGATCGAGAAGAACGCTCTGCTGCCCGTAGACCGCAACCAGCCGCTCCCCATCGAAACCCTGCGCGCCGACGGGATCGGTGGCTTTACGGGACGTGGCTCTACCCTGGATGCCAAGGTGCTGATACGCAACCGCTTCGACAAAGACGACCCGGATGCCGATACCACTACCGGGGCCCGGGTCTATTACCGCTATACCGACGCCGAACCCTACAGCACTCTGCGTATCTTCAATGTATTGAATGTGTTCGACTATGCCGAGCACCACGGTGAGGTCTGGTTCTTCGTCGGTGGTGAGCGCGCCACCGCGGACGGCGGTGTCAAGCAATACCTGTATGGTTGGGTACGCGCCGACGAGGTGATCCCCTGGAGCAGCCTGGTCAATGTGTATTACATGCCGGGCAAGGACGATATCCATATCTACGAAAACAACAGCGAGGCCGAACGGGGGCGCGATTGGTTCGCCAAGAAGGGCGATGGGGTGGAGCCGCCGGATCGAAACATCCGGCGCTTTCCATTATTAGATACCATCGTCCAGGGACAGCCGCCTGTGATATTGCACCAGATCGCCTTTCCAAGCACGGCCTGCGACAGCAGCGGGCATTGCATCTCGGCCCAGGCCACTGCCCTGAAACGCGCCGAGCTGGGCGACGAGCTCTGGAAGGCCGAGAATATCGATTTCCTGTTCGTCATCGATGCCACCGAGAGCATGGGTAAATACTTCGGGCCGGTGGTCAAGGGCATCCGTGCCTTCCTACGGGAGACCGATCCCGGCGACCGCATCAAGCTACGCTTCTCGGTGGTCGTCTATGGCGATTTCCTCAAACGCAGCAGCGGCGGCAGGGGCTTTCAATTCGCGCGGGTAATCCCCTTCGGTAGCACCAAGAACGAAGAACAGCTGGAGTATCTGACGCGTGCCGGGAGCTTTATCGACAATATGTCCGATCTGCCGGATGCAGCCTTCGCCGCCTTAGTCAAGGCCGTGAAAGAGGCCGCCTGGCACGACACGGCCGGTTGGCACCTGGTGATCTGGATCGGTGACCACCCCAACCGCGGCCCAGGGATGACCGGTAACCGTCCCCCGGCCTACACCGAGCGTGATGTCGTCGCGGCCCTGAAGAAACACAGCAAGCAGAGCGTGTGGACGGCCATCAATGTCCGGGGCAACTACCAGGCGCCCTACAATGATCTGTTCATGGAGCAGGCGGAGCAGATCCTCACGCTGACCGGCGGGTGGGGGATCCCGCCCCGACGTGCCTACGATGCGGCCACCAGGGACGAGACCCTGGCGCAGATCACCGAATCGGTCAAGGACAACCTGTTCGCCATTCTTGCTGCCGGCAAGAAGATACCGGAGGTCTTGGCCAGGGTCGGGGCCGGCGAGGATCTGGACGAGATCGTGCCGCCCGACGCCGGGCCCAGTGCGATCCTGGAAGAGAAGTACGTAAAAGAGCGCCTGGGGATGGACGACCAGGACATTCGCACGGTCTTCAGCCGTGGTCCATTATGGCGCGAGGGCTGGATTCGGCAAGATCCACAGGATCCGGATTGGGCCTACTGGCTCTCGGTAAAACCGGACGAGATGGCGGAGATCGTCGCGGCCGCGGAGAACCTGTGCGAGACACTGTCGGATACTGCGCCGGATTTCAACCGGATAAAGGACGCCATGATGGCCACCCTGCGCAGCGTGACCGGCGATGTACCCAAGCTGGCCGGACGCCAGGACGAGACCAATATCCGTGACTTCCTCTCCAAACGCCTGCATGTGCCTAAAGAGCAGTTCTCCGAATTGCTGGCAAAGGACATCGACGGCTTCGTGGACTGGTTCAAGCACGCCGATCACGGGGAACGGAACGGATTCAGCGAGCGGATCTGCAAGAAATCCGCCTTGCTGCGTATGGCCCAGAGAGGACAGCGCGTAGATGGCGGGACCGAAGACATCATATTCGGCAAGCGTCTGCACGTCTGGCAGGCGAAGGAAGGGCGCGCCCGGAAATTCAATTGGATCTGGGGTACCGAGCATGGCATTCACTACTACTACATCCCGTTGGACTATGTGCTCTAGGGGCGTTCTCAATAAGCCGAATCATTCCAAAAATCAAGCCTGTAGGCTTAGGTCGCGACCAGGGACGACCAATGTAGGCTGGGTTGCGGCCAGGGATGGCCAAAACCCAGCGGCCAATGCTGGGCTTCACCGTCCCTGGTTCGACCCAGCCTACGGCACTATTTCACCAACATTCTCTGGTAAAACCAGTTTCTGTCATCTCGACCGAAGGGAGAGATCTTCAGCGACAAAGCAACCCCTGAAGTTACAAGATCCCTCCTCCGTCGGGACAAGGATTTCTCGCTGCGCTCGAAACGACAACCAGAAAAATTATATGAAATATGGTGCTAGCCCGACATCACAATCAACAGACATGTCGAACCCGGCCAATTGTGACATTCAACCATCCGGCATGTACGAAGCACTAGGCACTCTCCGGTTTTGGATCGGCAGGCGAGGTAGAAGGCCCGGCGGATTCGATAACCGCGCCGGGTCGGCTCGAAGCTTACGGCAAGCCCGCCCAGAGGGAGCAACTTGCCGGTGTTTCCCCGGCATCTGGGCGATTGGTGTCACCCTGTTACTGGCAGTATTGACGGGCTGCGTCACCACGCCATCCGATCTCGAGCGGTTAGTGATCACCGCGATCGATGATCCCCGAGTGTTGCGGGAATGTGCACTTATCATTACGGATCGGCACCGGCAGAAATTGACGACCAAGCGCTGTGTTGCCCAGTCCTATTACAAGGCGGGCGATCTGGCGGCAGCGCAGAAGACCTATTTGGAATACTTGAATTTCAACCCGGATGATGAACAGGCTCGACTCGACCTGATTCGTATCTACCTGCGTCGCCAGCGGCCCAACATGGCGAAGACACAGATTCGGGCCTTATTGGGCCGAAACCCGAGTTCCGCACCTGCGTACCGCTATTTGGGACTGGCAGAGTTCTTGGCAAACAACTGCCGAGGGGCTACGGCGGCTTATGAGCAGGCAGTGAAACTCGATCCCGATGACCGTTTTAACCGATCGCTCCTTACCAGTTCCAGGCTCGATAAGTGCCGCGAGCGGGAAGAGACCCCGGTCAAAAAACCCAAGAAAAAGAAAAGAAAGGAAAAGAAGAAACACGAGAAAAGTAATAAGCACAAAAAGAGCGGGAGCCGAGGCCGGCGACCCAGTACACCCCCAAAACCAGCTCCAAAACCAAAGCCACCCGCCGTATCGCCAAAGGCACCGCCGCCACCATCGGCCGGCACCACGAAGCCCGGATCGAAGGAACCTGAGACGGAACCAGGTCCGTTCGAGCATCACCCACCGGCGAAGGCCGACTGAGCTTGGCGCCACGCTTTGGCCGCCTACCAAAATCCCAGACCCATGTTCTATGTCCCCAGGTATCCATTCATCCTGGCTGGAGCAGCGATCCTGGGTTTATTGATCGGTGTTGTCTCCTGTGAAGCCGCAACAGATGCTCGGGATCCCAGCGTGGGATCGGCATGTGGAATTTCCGTTCAGCCGGATGCCTATCGTGGCGGTATCGAGCCACTGCGTTTTCGTTTCGGGCTTGCCGATGGCAACCGTTTGTCCATCGGTGTTGTCGGCACCTATGCCGACAGCGAGGTGCAGCTGGTCGTCAATGACCGCCGTTTGCCCTTTTCCGGGGTTCATGTGCGTTCCGTGCTCGAGCTGCTCCAAATACAGGACTGGCTTGTTGTAGACCAGCAGCCCAGGGTCCACCTGACGACGGCGATTCCGGGTGGTGGTTATGCCACATCGCGCTACGATGGGTTCGACATCCTGAGCATCCTGGACCAACTTGGCGCAACCTGTGCTCGGCAACCGGCAATCGGTATACCAGAGGAGAATTGTGACGAACGCAGGCATGTGGCCCTGATCGAAGGGTACCGCTATGTCCAAAAATTTTTGGTCTCCTGTAAAAAAGAGCATGCTCAACTTCAACGCACAATCGCGAGATGCTCGGGCGGACCAGCGCGCGCGGCCTTGGCGGATATTCGATCCGCAGCCCACGCATTGCTCGCAAGTCAAGCGCCAGGAGTCAGAGGGACAACCGTGTCCGACAACCTTGCCTCCGCCCTGCTGTCACTGGAACAACCTCTGCGGCGAGCCGCGATCGGTGAACGGTTCGCCAACCTGCAACGCCGGGCCCAGGCGCTGGAGTTACGCCGTGCCAAGGCGGCTGAAAAGCTGCGCGGTGGATTGGCGTCGGAGCAAATAAAGGTATTGATTCGAGCAGTCGTCGAGCCGGGTCCATGCGAGCGGGTCGATATCCTCTCGACCGGGGACGGCGGGTTGAAGGCCAGCGTGATCGCAAGCTCCGAGCCTTCCGCGAGGGCCATGTCCACTCGCCTCGAGACCCTAAGGGATTCGCTCCCGAAACTGACATTCGATATCGAGCGGCAACCCGGAGGCGATTGCCGCACGCCCTTGTCCGATACCTGGGACATGGTGCCCAATGCCGAGGGAAAGGTCGCACGGATCGGCAATCCGACGGAACTGGTCGATATCGCATCGCTGCCGGAGGTGGGCAGTCTCGGGGACATCAATGCCGTTGCGGCCGAACATCCGACACTCGGCCCCTACTTCGCGCCCGGCCAGACCCCATTGGTCTGGTGCCGCAGGGACACAAACATGGGTATCTGCCGACGCGAGGCCTTCGGCGAACAGTGGGAGCTACGCGTCGATCGGGGCGGTAGCTACACCGGATTCCTCTTGCTGCCGACGCCTGCCGACTAGTACGGATGCTCTCAACTATCGACAACATTGAGCAGGCAAGCTCTTCACGGAAAAATTAGCCGCAAATCAACGCAAATGGACGCAAATAAATGCAATGAGATTAAGAACCGTCGAGGATGGCGAGCCGATTACGACCGATTTGCGTTCATTCGCGTTCATTTGCGGCAAAAAAATTCCCCATCAAAGAACCGAACCGATGTTATCGGTACTTCGGCACTGCTGTACTAGGTACCGCGATGACTTCGATGCTCCGGAAAGCGGCCGTTTCCGCTCAGCTCGCCATCCGTCTGATCTTCTGCGTCCTACCGTCCGTGGCCCCTGCGGCAAACGACTGTGGCAGGTTTTACGGCGACCGCTATGCCTTCGCGCGGGTCGGTCCCATGGAGACCTTCGCTACCGACAGGTTGCAAGCGGGCCGCAATACCGAGGTGAAGTTCGGCAACAAGTACCCGGTACTCGCCGTCGAAGACCAGGCGGTGCGGCTCTGTATCGACCATGTTCCGCACTGGGCCAGACGCTCCCAGGTTCTGTTGACCGACACCCCGAGCTGGGTGGTAGCACAGGAAGATACCAAGGCGGCGGAGCGCCCCAGGATCCGGTTTTGGCGCAGCCAACAGGATCTCAACGCGCATCTATCGGAGGATTCCGCCGCCAAGGCGCCGCCCGATTATGAGGAGGTCATCTCGCGCCGAGAGTTCGGAAAGATTCGCCTGCCGGTATCCCACCAGGATGTGCTGCAAACGTCCCTGAATACTGTCCAACTGCGCGTCGCCAGCGTGTTGGTACCCTTTCTGAACGCGGCGGTGGAAGACTACCGGCGTCTCCGCCTGCAGCAGCAGGCGGACCTGATCCTGTTGCTGGATCTGAGTGGATCGACCGCAGGCTTCGTCAGGCCGCTCATGCGCCGGCTCGAGGCTGTGGCGGCATCGCGCAAATCCAAACCGCGAGTCCTGATCATCGGTATAGACGGCGATGGGCGCCACCGGGCAGCAGAGCTCTCGACCCTATCAAAGTTGGCCACCCACACTTGGCAACACCGTCCTGGTCCAGTCGAATCCAACCACAACCTCATCAATGTGGGATTCGACTCGGCGGTAACACGCATTCGGGGAAACACAAACGGAGTGCCCGTGGTCGTGGCCGCCGGAGGCGATGTCTCCCTGGATCCGGCATCATGGACCAAGATCGACAAGCTGACGCTGGTACAACTCACACCTGAGCTGGAACCGGAACTTGGCCAGTCCGCGACACGTCTCGGCATCGAGCTTGTGAATGCCTCCCACCCATCCAGCCCTGCGCTAGGGATATCTCTCGCCGCTGAACCGGATACAAGGACCCGACCCCCAAAGCCCTCACCGAGCGATCATGACTATCTCGTGAGGCTTACGAACGACTACGGTTTTATCACGCTCTTGCCGGACCTCGCGGATACCCCCGAGCTCGCAATCCCGCCGGCCTTTGCATTAGACGACGCGGAATGGTTTGCCGTGCCCTTGTGGGTCGTCATCGATGGGTTGTTGCTCCAAATGGAACAATCGAAACCCTGACTGAACTATAAAAGCACTCCTATGGTGTATTCCTTTTCCAGCGTTCACCACAATCTGCCTGCCTCCATCCATCTAATATATTTTCTAATTCTAAATAATCACGGTGGCTACCACTATTTCCCTGCGTGACTAGATAGGACTTTGTACCAGGCGGACGCAAAACCCCCAACTTTTCCGGCAATGAAACGAATCGCCGGCATCGGGCAAGACCCCTTCCGACAATTTCGTCGGTTCGTAGCTGGCTGAACTCGAATTGCACCATAACAGCAGTCGTTGCCACTGTGTCCACTGGGGCATCCAGCCATGGATAATCCTGCGGATCCATTGTTGCCTTCTTAAGCGAGAAATGTCGTAGCTTTAGGTCGAGGGCCTTAAAGTGGCTATGCTCATTTTCCTGGTTGTGGAGTAACCTGTTGAGTCCCTGAGCAGGATAGCCTGATAGAACCACTGCGACATCGATATCTCCCTTGGATAGCAATCCTATCAATTCATCTAGGTTATCTTGATGTCTGACATTACCGGAGAGATCGGTTGATTGTATCGGCAACGCCTTTTTGAGCACGCGGATCTCGCTCCCACCCCTCCTCCCTAATACCCCGAATTGCTTCGTCAACGCCAATTCCCCGCTGTCATGTATTTCCGATAAAGAATCATCGCTACGGATAATGAGATGCAACAAGACATCATACAATGGTGCGGCAACCTCTATCCTATTCGAATAGCGTTCTTTGACGCTCTCTTCAGATAATAGGTCCGCATACACAATCGCACCGGGGAGATCTTCCTTTGTCAGAATTGCCCTTAAAGCAGATTTTTGATTTTCCTTACCCACTGGATTGAGTCCATGCTCACGCAACACGTCAGACAGACGACTATGGTTGTCATAAATAGCCGGATCGTCACTAAGTCCAATATTAACAGAATCAGGCACTACCAAAGCCACCTGCAGCTTACTGGATTTCTGTCCCATATATTCTGCCACGAAGGAAACCGTTGTTTCCTTGGGAAACTTGCTGATACCCGTTATTTTCTTCTCATCCTCCTTCCACTCCAACCAAGACGGTAGATCGTAGGGCTTGATACTGATTTGCTCTTCAGGATACGGCATTCGACCGCCGATCAATACCTCCGGGAGCAATATCTCGATCGTCTCGTTCTGCCTGATGACATGTTGCAGACGTGTCTCTTGCCAATAAGGTGCCTTGGTGCAATTGAACTTATTGTTATCCGCATCAGCCGAGGGGGCACCAAGCCCGCAATCGTCTCGATATTGAAGTGCTGATAGTCGCTCGCACGCCCCAACATGACCGCCTGGTGCCCGAAAAGCACGCCTATACCAGTCAACCGCCTGTTTACAGTCCCGCAATTCGTTTTGCTGAAGGATTTTAAATAATCGATCAAAGATCAAACCCAGTTTATAGGCTGCCTCTTGACTCTTTTCTCCAAGATTCGCCTCTGCCAACTTTCTCAACCGGTCAATCTCAGTTTGTATCTCTTTCGGAATTTTTGACTTTGGTTTCTCTTGCGAGTCCGACTCTTGGGATAACCGCTTAGTCCCTTCTCCGGATTTCCGCTCAATGTGGACATGATCCTTTGATTTCTCGGTTTTAAGGTCAGGATCTAAAGGAGGGGACTGAACGGTTATCCCTTGGGGTACCGACGACTTTTGCCCGATATTGTGCTTATCTAGTGACTGCGGCTGTGCAACCGACTCGGGGACTAAAATGGATGAGATCAGGCCCAACAAAAAAACAGTGCCTACAGTAATTCTCATTGAAATTTCTCCCCAAATACAGACCTGATGGGTATCAATAGATCATCCAACTCAGATTGCGCACCGTCGTTCAAACCTTCTTTTGCCTTAGTAGCCAGAATCTTAAATTCTTCAGCTTGCAAGCGGGCCTTCGCCGCAATACCAGCAGTATCGTCTGTCGTGGATTTCCATTTCCGGTCGGCAGCCTCAATTAACGATTTTGCATCGTCCTCTTGACCAATCCGCAAATAGCAGGCAACCAAATAAACGATGCTTGCGTCCATGTGCTCAGGAATCACCCACTGACATCTCTCCCTATCCCGCCATGCTGCTTCAAGGAATTTCCTGGCCCACTGGTAATGCCCGGACTCGAACGCACCCTCCCCCAAATCCCGCAGACGACGAGTAGCATCGGTAATAGCGATCTCCGACACATCCGGACCTACCCCATCTCCCTCAGCAGTACGAGGTGACCGACAGTCCGATTGGGTATTTCCCGGCGACGGGACCAGGTCTCGATAAAAATACGGATACCCCTGTGCCCTCAATTCCCTGCTGAGCAGACGTTCGATAATCCGCGTCGGTTTAGCCTCCACCCCAAGTCCAAGTATTGGTGCCGCTTCAAATAACCCCATTGCCGTACCGGACCAATTTTTATCCTTCTCCTCAGTCAATTCTTTTAAACGCTGCTCCAGCTTTTTCTTCTTTTCCTCATGCTCCCGCACTTCTGATACGAGTGTGGGCGATTGCATGCTCGGCGGACCAACCACTAAGGCAAATATCAAAACAAGAATAGAGAACACCACCAGCCACCGGCGCGCAGGGGGCTTGAATGCCATATTCCGATGGCGAGAAATCGCCATCTTCAACGTGGTAAAGATTCTCAGCAATGCGAGGACTCCGGGAATCACAACAGCCGTGAGAATCATCCAGAGAATCGCTTCCCATAGCAGTACGCCAAAAGGCTTCAGCACATCACCAGAGCGATTAATTAGGAAGAAGAGAATCAATAGAAAGGTACTCAGACCGATCGTAATGAAGGGGCTGATGTCTAATACCCGGCGTAGCCATCGTTGTCGCTTATATTGCTTATTGGCATCCGACATCAAACACGTAAAACGTTGCTTCTGATCCTCCTCCGAGTCCGTTCCTTTAGGCCAATTCTCTAAATCAAAAACACGCTTAGAGATGTTTGCTATTTGAAGTGCGAAGTGCGAACCAGGAGAAACCTGACTGATCAAGCCGTTGGAGTAATAGGACTCGACGACCGAGTCCTCCAAGGCAATGACATAGGAATCTGCCGGTAGAAACAGCGTTTTGCCCTGTGGGTCGTTCTGCGGCAAAACATCCTTGATCAATCGCTGTGCCCAACCCCGTGCAGCTCGTGTCAATAGGGCCTTGTTCACTACTACTGTAACTTCTTTTGGCCAAACCGGTTTTTTGTCGTGATCCATGGTACAGTGCTTGTCGACCAGCGGTCGTGTGCTGATGATCTGTTGCGCCAGGTTATGAAACTGGTTCTCAGACGTTGGGTTATACTCGGATACGAACACCAGATGGTTTGCGTGCGCCGCGACCACTAGGCTAATGAAATCCGCTCCACCACGGGTATCGACGATAATGAAGTCGAACTCGTCCGAGTCTGCAATCCGAACGACCTGCAAGCAAAAGAATTTGGAGAACTGTTTTTTGGTCGCATTACTTTGAAAAGGCTCCTGCCCCCAAAGCTGAGCACAAGGATAGAGTATACCAATCGTCGAGGAGATCTCACCCGAACCTGCGGATCGACACCGCGTAGGCAAGTATTTCTCTACATCCTCGAATACCCGTGGCGATATCATCCGAGGTCGAAGCATTATCACCGGAGAATCTGTTTTTTGGAGTGGTTCACCGGTGTTACCTTTTTCTGTGTCTCTCGGAGATATGGTTGCGTCGAATGCGTCGATGATGCAGTGACGCAACGGGCTGACAAACCGGGTCGCCGACGTTGGCCGAAGGTAGACTGAGAGTCCTGCGGTCGCCACGTCGCAATCAACCATGAGCACCCGACGCCCTGATGCCAGTAACATGGCTGCCAGGTGTACCCCGATGATGGTCTTACCCGTACCACCCTTTGGGCTTACGATTGCAATGATCTTGGCAGCCATATTCAGAGCCTCCTGCCCATCGTGCGGAACAAAGCTTTATACCGATCTAGGAACGATGGTTTATCTGCGGACGGGCGGAGTGAAAACAGTGCCAAATCTTCGTTCCCGTTTGCGTAAAGCGTCGGCACCCACCAATGCAAGTGACAATGCTCATTGTAGTATTGTCCAGGCTCGTCGTCGTTTTCACCGACCCTGATACATGTTGGTAGATGTGAGTGCGCTTCATCCGGATCCTTGATACAACGCCGGGCTAGTGTCATCACAACATCAAAATGGTTATGAAGATCTGCATATGAATACGGATAAGGGCCGCACAAATAGCCTGGATCATTACAGTGCGTAATGATATCCAAGATGATTGCATGCAGCATATAGACGGCCCAGAAATTGACTTTGTACTGCATGCCTATCAACATATCACTGCGTTCGAGAAACTTTACCATGGTAGGCCTTATAGAGTCCCGTAAATTAGGGCTCTTATCCACATCCCAACCCAATGCGGCAGCGCTATAACAGGAGCTCAGGACCGCCAGCCGAAATCGGGAGCTGTCCGCAATTGCCTTATCCAAGAGATAATTGAGAATATGGGATGAACACCTGGGCCGGCCGATATCGTATCCAAATTGCTCACCTCTCTTCCGATTGTCTCGTATGATAAAGCGACCTTCGTAATTTGTTCCATTTTCTTCACGGTTAACTATACCGTGTGTAATTATCATCACACCACAGGCGAAATTCCCCGATCGAGAAGATGATAGCCTCCGGGATTTATTGGTTGCTAGAGAGGAATACCAACCAAGATGCTTCTTGAGAGGGTCATTTTTAAAGGGCTTCACTTTAATGCAAACATTCTCTGGCTGACTTGCGTTCTCGCTTGCGTTCTCGACCACTGTATTGAGAAATGGGGGCATATCAGGGATCAGCCAATCGGGCTTTACCTCATTGAAACTGTGAACTAGGTGTAGGGGGCCTCTGGGTGCATCGCGGTTCGGCGGTACCTCTATCGGTTTTCGAATCAACGACCCCTCAATCGCTAAATAGCCGAAATCGGGTTTGTAAAGCAGCTCCCATGGAAGGCACTGTAACGACGGCGGTATGGATAGAACAAACTGACAGAACCTTCCTCCAGCACTTTCAATCAGGTCGTCTGCTACCGCCGACAAGAATGCTTTGTAGAGTTCCTTTCCGCATATCTCTGTATAGTGCTTCGCTGCGTCGATGGTAGGTCGGTTACCTCCATACTCATTTCCGGAATGGAGTCCGCGTAGTACCCGTTTAAAGGCGTCGGACGCAATAAACTTTTGAGTAAATTTGTCAACGCTCGAAACGCTATGCGGGTGTTTATGTCCAGTGTCATCTGTAACGATGACAAGGCAGTTCCCCTCTTCAACCTCGAAAGTGATATCAACGGGCAAAAATTTCATAGGCTGTCTCATTCATATCCAGCAATGGCAATAGTGTGTGTTATCCCGTCGAACACACCCGATCTAATCCTTTTTTAGCCATGAACGCAAGGACAAGCAAACTATATCGTGTTGTCTGAAGAGGGTCTCCACTTAATGCTGCCGAGATGCTATTGCCGATTATTATCTGGAGTTCTTCGCCCAGAATGATAAGTTCGTCCCGCCCCATCATCGCCATGGACCCTTTCTCTCGTTCGTAAACCGCCTGGAGATCGTTAATAGGATCGATGCCGGAAGCGATATCGGTAATAGTAAAGGCACCTAGAAAGGCAATTACTTTTTCAAAGCGCTTGCGATATTGTTCTTTCATAGACCCATCCTTGCAGAATTTTTCACGCAATTGTTCCAATGTGTTCGAAAATGGATTTCCCCTCTCTTCGTCCCTACCGTCACTTAAGACTGTCCCCACACCAGCATTAGTCGGCGCTCGCAAACAGTCTTGCGCCCAACTCTGTAAGGTGTCGGCGTCCGAGTCCACCAGTCCGTCGAGAACAAGATTATCGAGTACTTCAGCTATCTGTTCACGTGACATGTTTTACTCCAATCGTGTGTGTCAGCCTCTCTCAACTTTTCACCCTTCTCGCAAGCAGGAGTCAAAGCGGAAGTAGGGTATGGATACCGACCGGTAGCATACGCAGACCTGATACGTTGAGGAACGGTCCGATCAGCACAAACCAAAGACGTAACATCGAGTGCAACCCAGTCACTCTTTAGGTAAATGAGCCATATAGCCTAACCCCTCGTCGGGCAACAAGATGTGTGTACAGCCGCCACGTTCTTTGGTTTTCAACGCGGCCTCGAGTCCGGTTTTGAGTCGGGTCAGCAAGCCGATTGCGGCGTCTTGCTGCGCCGGTTCCATTGCTTTCAGGCGGTTTGACAGACGATCCGAATCTCTTTTCGCGTCATAGGTTATCCCCCGCACCCGACCATCGGCATTCGAGCGTGGTAACTTAAGCAACTTGGTCACGTCGTACTTGGCGTCGAAATCTGCGGCTATTTCCTCGGGGTTCCCGCCATCAGCCAGCTGTTTAATCGCGGTTATCGCGGCACTTAGAGACTTACGCAATTCTTGTAGGGAAGCGCTTGAGACCAGGAAAGAGAGTTCTGAGAAGCTGTCCGCCGCATCCAGATGCAGACCCTCGGCCGAGTAACCTGCCTCCGTCGATCCCTCCAGCTTGGCGCGGCCAATACCCACGAGGCTTATGACGACGGAATCGACGCGATCGGCACCGAGTAGCTGTCGAGGTATGCCGCTAGTGTCCTGCTCTTCTTCGTAATATCCGGGATGGTGCTTGGATCTGGCGATGGTCTCGGTGATCAGGGCCTTGCTGTCCCCCGGTGTGTAACCGCTGATGATACGTAACCACTTACGCGGTCTACCGTCAGGAAAGTGAGGGATAGGCGCTTTCCGATGTACCTCATCGATCAGGGTCTTGAGCCGACTCGGTGCATCGAGTGGGACGGGATAACCCTGCTTGACCCAAAAGACATAGTCGAGGGTGCGGCTGGAACCGACAATGGCGTTACGCATGCCGTCGAGGAAGCGTTTGAAATCCATAGGGTCACGAAGCAGTGCCGGTGATCGCTTCTCAGCCGCAAGCCCCTGCACGTACATCATTAGCGCCATGAGGGATTTGAATGACTCGGGTTCGGCGACGCTACCGTCCGCTGCTACATCGTGCCAGAATACACCCCAGGTGAAGTCCGGGTTCTCTTCACGCAGGGCATCCTCAACGACTGCTAAGCCGGAAATCTCTACCGTTGGGGCATCGCCGATCACCAGGATATTGATGCGATTGGGTGCAGTATCGGCGTTATCGCTCCCCGGCACGACCCTCGGTACCCGGTCCAACCCCGGAAAACGAACCGGCAACACGGATTTCTCCGATGTGTCTGGGGAAATCTCGGATTCTTTTGTCGACAACCTTTGCCATTCCGTAACAGGCAACTCGACCGGCAGCAGGCGACCCCGGCTTTCCGACAGGTCCAGGTGATAGGGTTGTCGGTCAAGCACAGCGACACCTGGATCGAACCAATAGCCCGGTACGATACCAGTGTCGTTGCGCCGACCGACGAGGACAATGTCTGCGAGACCGTTTGCCTCAAACAACTCCAGCTCGGAACCATCTGTCCGGCAGATCTTGACCGCGGGAGCCGGCGGAGATGTCGATACTGCGGGGGCGCCTGTTCTCGCATCCACCGATGCAGTTTTCGATGGGGCAGGAGCGGTTTTTTTGGCTTCCAGATCCCGCAAGAATCTCTTTGGAACAGGGCTACTCGATGCCTCAGCTTTATGGCGGGAAGCCAAGGCCGTCAGTCCACCGCTAGCCGTGTCCTTGCCATCGCTTACCTTTGAATACGACCCATCGCTATCCGTGGTGGCGGATGCTGCTGCATCCGGCTTGACGGATGATTTGGCCTTTCTTGCGATTGCACCTAAGCTCGGTTTCTTGCCTACAGATCGTTCTTCCACCGGTGCTTTGGTGGTACCCGTCCTCGGCGCGCGCCCCTTTACAGCAGAAACGGGCGGTTTGGCATCGCCGACGGATACCAGCGACTTACTCGACGCTACTTTTTGGCATTGAAGAGGCTCTATAATGCCCTTTTCTATCAGACGTAAGTCAAACAAGTAGCCACTGTTTATGTCACGATAGCTCGCTAGTCCGGCAGGACCATACGGGGATGGGAGGATCAGCTGAGCGGTACTTGATACCCTTGTTAGGAAGCGCCAAAGTCTTCGGGGACCAATATCGAGAAGGGCCAAATGAGCGAATCCGGGATTACTGTCCTTTTTTTGTGGCAGGAACCTTATCCTGCTCTCACCCCTCCGCTTATCCGATCCGTAAAGAGGACGCATTAGGGGGACGGTCCCTATCATGCGGATCGACACGATCTCCTCGTCCTTGAGGATATCCCCAGCCTGCCAGTGCTTGCATGCTCGAAGGTCCAGAGGGCTGTCAGCACCACCGGAGGATAAGGGCGCCAATGTGATTGCGGACGCAACCAGTAAGATACGAAAGGGCCGGTTCAAGATTGCAACACCTTTGCCGGGTCGGTGTTGGCGGTCCTGAAGGCCGGATACAGGGCGGCGACAATGCCGAGGACCAGCGCAAACAGGAGGATCGGTACATAGAACTCACTGACCGGGGCGAAGATGGCGTCGAAGGTCTGCGGATCTCCGTCTTGCACGGCGGCATCGGCGCCGCGTTGGGCAAGCAACGCCTTGCTCTGATCCACAAGGACTGCCCCGAGCGTGAGTCCAAGTACGGTGCCGACCGTGACGGAAAAGGCCGTCGCCAGCACTTGGGTCAATACCAGATCGCCGCGGCGCATGCCGAGTACCCGCCACAGGGCCAGCTCGGTTTCGCGGAGCTTGGCGCTGGTGAAGATGTTGGCCGCAACTGTGATGGCCACGGCCAGGACAATCAGTGCCAGGAGTGGAATGAAGATGGTCCAGGCGGTGTCCTGCACGTCCAGCGCCCATTTGAAACGCCAGATGTCGGATCTGGGTTTGTAGCCCTGTTTGGCCACTTGCTTGATCACGGGTATGACGTCACGCATCCCACGGGCATAGATCTGTAGGGAGTCTTCCCAGGGGAAATCCGCCATGTGGGCGACGGCTCCGGTGTCGGTCCAGGCGTCGGCCGCCTCGTTGAGAGGCAAGGGGAACTCGTCGCGGCGATCGCGCTTGAAGCGGTCGAAGGCCAGGTGAGTGGTATTGGGCAGGTAAAGCTGCCGGCCGCCCTCGGCGTACAAAATGATGCCCTGCACCCTCAGCTTGATCGATGTCTCACCGCGCAGGTTGCCGCTCGGTGTGTACTGGCCGAGCCGGATGGTTACCTGGCGCCCGATGAAATCGTCATAGTCCTCGGTACCGACCTCGAGGCCGGTGATATCGAACAGCTCACCCAGCAGGCTGGCCGTGACGATGACCTGGAGCTGATCATGACCGCCGCTGAACGGGCCGCCGGCGACGAAATCTAGCAGACCGTATTCCGGATCCCCGGCGTGCAGACCCATGGCGCTGTAGGTCGTCGTGCTGCCGTCCCTATTGACCAGGGATGCCAATGTGACTCGCCGGGGAACCACCTTGTCTACTGCCTCCCACGCGGCGATCTCTCCACGCCCGGGAAAGCGATCGTCTTGGCCACGATCCGCTCGCCGGGGCTTGATCTCCACCCGGTTCAGGCGTGAGCCCTTGGTCATGGCATCGTCGACGAATTCCTGGGCGCCGATGATCACCGATGCAAATACGCTGACCTGACAGACCCCAACAATGAGCGAGATCAGGATCAGCCCCAGAAAGATCGGTCTGGATAGGGTTTCGCGTATCGCCTGCTTGAGCAGAATCCCCACTGGTGCCCGTGGCTTCCAGCCCCCGGCCAAACCGGTGGCAGGCCCCTGTACGGGTAGGCCCGGGTTGTTCGGAGTCTCGGGGGGTGGCGTCAGCTCCCGCAGCTTACCCTTATCCAGTTCGAGTTGGCGGCCGGTGTCGTAGAAGACTGAATCGTGGGAGACGACAATGACTGTGTGCCCATCAGCGCACAGGGTCTTGAGGTGCTCGACGACATAGTTCTTGAGATCGCCATGCAGGCTGGCGGTCGGCTCGTCGGCCAAGATGATGCTGGGACGATTGACGATAGCACGCATGATGGATGCGCGCTGCTTTTGGCCCCCCGAGGCCGGACCGGGGCGTAGGGCCAGGATCTCATCGCGCCGTCCATCGTCGAAGAAACGCGGTGCCAGGTCCTCGACGATCTGCGGCGCGGCTTGGCGCCGTTCCCGATCACCCTGCAACAACAGCGGTGTCTCGATGTTCTTGCGCAGGGTCAGGTGGTTGAACAGGCGACCTTCCTGGAAGATAAAGCCGATGTTCTCGGCGCGCAATTCGTCCAGAAACCAGTCCGGTTTGCCGCGCACGGCGTGGCCGGCAAAGCTGTAGTCGCCGCTGAACCCGGTATCCAGCATGCCGAGTATGCGCAATAGGGTAGTCTTGCCGGAACCGCTCTCGCCGCGAATCACATTGAAACTGCCGGCGGCGATGTCCAGATCGAGATCGGTCAGGATCTCGACGCGCTCGCCAAGGCCACTACGGAAGGCACGGGAAATACCGCGCAGGGAGATGATCGGCTGGTCCATACCGCGGGTGCTCCTCGTGTCTTTAACATCGTTCCTCAGCCGGGATTTTTCCGGCTGCATTCAGCCACACCGGCATTGAGCCGACAGCGAACCGCGCCCAGTCACTCGCCCATTCTGCACTCAACCATCAGGGCAAGGCTGCAATCGGCATCCACACCGCTGGGTTGGAATCGAACTCCGCCAGATTGGCATCGAGATACTTGGCCAGGATATTGCCTGCATCCTGAATCCGTTTGCTGTACTTGAGCCGTTCCTCGCGGTTTAGGGTATCGAGGTATTCGAGCTTGAATTTCAACAGGTCCGAGCGGAACTCGATGCCCAGGTTCTTGCGGATGAGTTCCGAAATCGTCTCAGTCTTGTCGTAGTCCTCCCCGGCGATAGCGGCGATTGCCTCGCCGGCCGAGCGCAAGAATGCTTCCGAATCCACCCCTGTGGTGCCCAGCACCGAGTACAGGTTGATCAACCCTTGCAGAGTCTCCTTCTCAATCTGGATCTTGGGCTCCAGCAGGTCGTTGTTCTCGACCATGTAGCCTTCGCGTACCAACACGCCGCCTGCACCGAGATCGATGTTGAAATCGACGCCGTTACGACGCAACCGGTCGAGCTTCTCGCCGTCCAATACCGCCAGCGGGATCGATGCATAGCCACGGTAATCGAATTCCATTTTACTCAGGGTTTCCTTACCCTCGGCAACCGACGAGGTGGCTGCCTCACTCATCTTGTTAGTGACTGCCAAGGCGATGCTTTTCTGTGTCGCACCTGAATCCCAGCGAATAAACTTACCACCGGTGTTGTCCGCCAGGGGCTGCATCACGGTTTCGAGATTGGGGCCGAAGTTCGGCCCGGCCTGAACGGTAATAACCGGGATATTCGCTTCAAACACACCCTTGGCAACCGCGTTGACATCCAAACCGGCCGGAATCCGCCCCTTGGGATCGAGTGTCCCCTCGGTCGTCGGTTTGGCATCGTCGTTGAGGACCCCGATTAGGATGCGACGCCCGTGTTGACCCCAGTTGTACAGATGCGTGGCGAAGTAGATGGCATCCAGCACGGGTTCGGCCGCATCGCCGCCGCCGGTCATCAGTCCTGCGGCCTCGTTCAGGGCCTTGGCAGCATCTTCGATCGGCAAGGGCGAAAGCTCAACCAAGTTCTCTGCGTCACCTACATCCCGATAGAAGACGAATCCCATGGTGGATTTCTTGACGACATCCGGATCCAGGCTCTTTACCGCACCAGCAATGGTTCGAGCAGTCTCGGTGGCAAACGCCGCCATGGAGCCGGTGGCATCGAAGACGACCACAATGGTGGCGGCCTGTAATGCCTTCTTTGTCTGCTCTATATCACCTTTTTTGATCTCAATCCGTGCTTCGGCGGGGAGCGCAGCGGGCAACAGTACCTTATAGACCCGCTTGTCCGCGACCTTACGGAACTTATAGGTTTGGCTGCCTAACACAGGGTAGGGACGGGTCGACCGCTCACGCTTACGGGTGGATTTCAAGTCTTCTTGAAAGGCCGGGGGATGCAGCTTCTTGTTGCCCGATTCCATGAATTTCTTCAGCACTGCTTCCTCGTCCCAGGCAACGATCTCCGGGCGATCCTCCAGGAATGCGATGTCGCTGAATGCGAGTGCCTCCCGCGTCGGCCAGAGATGCGATTGGCCCTTGGGTACATAGCCTACGTTGCCGGCCATGGCCTCTTCGACGGTATCCGCCGGAACATCGGTAATTTTGAAATAGTCACCAGCTTCGCAGATAACGAAGTACGGCTGCAGCAGCTCCATCACATAGGCCTCTTCCTTGCCGGCCGGTGTCTTGAATACCTTGATCTTGTCGGAGCCTGCGACAACCTTATGGATAAACCCATCCGGAGTCGTCGCCATCTCGGTTGCTTCGCAGGCGAGTACCGAACTATTCGCAACTGCTGCTATTATGAAACCGACGGCGATCCCTAAGGTCCTCACTCGATGATACATTTCTATCTCCCATACTGAATGTGACAGAGGCCGCACCCTTACCGCTCGTTTCCCCGGTATCGCTGTCGTCACTGGGCCTTATGTGACTGAACGGGCAAAACAAACACTCGCTCGATACCCTGATCTCTGGCCATTGCCGAGACGGCGCCTGACTTGGTCTCGTTAAGATACCACTGTTGCAATATCTTACATCTATAAGTGTCAAACGCCTACCGCGTCTTCGGCCGAATCTTCTCAACGCGGCACAGGTTCAAAGCCAATGCCATTAAGTTAAGCGTCACCGGCGCCGTTTGTGATCGGTTGAGCGCTGTTTTTCATTCGCCCTCTCCCCAACCCCTCTTCCGCCGAAGGTGTCGCAAAAGTCCTTTCGAACCACAGAGGACACAGAGAACGCAGAGAAGGGCACAGGCCGATTCCCTACGTCCTCTGTGTTCTCTGTGGTTTAAACTTCACAGACTGGCAGCTGACACCACCGGTTTTACGACACTCTCCCGCCGGGAGAGGGGCTTTGAGGCTTAACTTAATGACATTGGGTTCAAAGCTGATGTCCACCAGCTGTAGCTATCCGGCGTCTCCGGCCCACGCTCTACCCGATTCGATCCGGACATTGAGCGCCGGGTCTACCCCCGGTAACCGGCGGGAAGAAAGCCACTTCGTCGCCGTCCTTGATTGGCGTCTCGGGACGGGCCAGCTCCTGATTGACCGCTGCCAGGATGGTTTCGTCTTCTGCCAGGAGCTCGGACCAAGCGCCACCGCGTCCTCGCAGCAAGGCCGCGAGGTCACCGACCGTCGCCAGCCCGGCCGCGGCCGGGAGCTCCTCGCCGGCGGTCCCCAGTTGTTCACGTAGGCGGGCGAAGTAGAGGACCTTGATCATCCGGTGAGCGCGCTGAAGGGAATGAACTCGATGGGGTCTCCCTCCTGCAAGGACCGACCCTCGAGGATGACGGCCAGACCATTGGCCCAGGCCACGGAGGAGAGCACGGCGGAGGAAGGGTTGGGGTAGAGACTTACCCGGCACCGACCACTCTCATCCGGCTCCAGGCGCGCGCGTTGGAACTCGCGGCGCTTGGCCGGTCGCGGCCATGTGAAGCCCACCTCGGCCGTCACCACAGCGGGTCGGACAGAGCCCGCAATGCCCTGCATGCGCCGGATGAAGGGTCGGGCGAACAGGCAGAAGGTGACGAACAGGGAGACGGGATTGCCGGGACTGCCGATGAACGGGGTCCGCTCCCCGTCGATGTGGCCACCGATATGGCCGAAGGCCAACGGCTTGCCGGGACGCATGGCAATCTGCCACAGATCCAGGCTGCCCAGGCGCTCCACCGCCGGCTTGACATGGTTCTCCTCGCCCACGGAGACACCGCCGCTGGCCAGAATCAGGTCAGAGTGCTCGGCCGCGTCGGCCAGGGCCTCCATAGTGGCGTCCAGTGTGTCCCTGACGATACCCAGATCCCGGACCTCACAGCCCAGTTCTTCCAGCAAGCCGATCAGGATGAAACGGTTGGAGTTGTAGATCTGCCCGGGTCCCAGAGGAGTACCGGGCATAACCAACTCGTCGCCGCTGGAGAAGACGGCGACGGACGGTCAGCTCGGCGGTGCCCACCATTGGGCGCGCGAGCTGAGCGCGCAAGGATACGAGGTGCGGCTGATGGCACCGCAATTGGTCACGGGCTACGTCAAGAGCAACCAGAACGACGACAAGGATGCGGCGGGCATGTGCGAGGCGGTGTGACGAGCCAACATGCGTTTCGTTGCGGTCAAGACGGTTGAGCAGCAAGACTTGCAAGCGTTGCACCGGATGCGTCAGGCCGCGGTCAAGGTGCGTACGGCCGTGGTCAATCAAATGCGCGGCTTGCTGGGCGAGTATGGTCTGGTGGTGCCCAAGGGGGTGGGGCCGCGGCGGCGGGCGCTGCCGGAGATGCTCGAAGACAGCGAGAACCAACTCTCGGCGCTGCTACGGCCGCTGTTGGCCCAGGTCTCCGAGCAACTGCTGGTGCTCGATGCACGCATCCAGGGCTACGATGCGCAGCTCAACGCCGTGTTCGAGCAGCCGGAGGCGTGCCAACGGATCGCGGCAATCGAAGGCATCGGTCCCCTGACTGCTACCGCCTTAGTCGGCACCTTCGGTGATGGGCATCAGTTCCCCGACGAGCGGCAATTTGCCGTGGCCCTGGGGCGGGTGCTGCGCCAACCCGGGACCGGCGGCAAAGTGCGGCGGTTGGAGATCAGCAAACGGGGTAATCGGCATCTGCGTACCTTGCTGGTCCACGGGGCGCGTTCGGTGGTTCAAGCAGTGATGAGCAAAGACAAGTCAGACGCCCGGAGTCGTTGGATCAAGCGCCTGGTCCGGGAGCGGGGCTACAACCGGGCGGTGGTGGCGGTGGCAAACCAGAACGCGCGCATCAGTTGGGCGCTGCTGACGCGGCAGGAAGCATACCGGTTAGCCACCTGAAAGTAATCGCCCGACGGCGCGGGCGCCGTCAACCACGAAACGCTTGAGGAGTACACCAACAACGGTTGCGTAGGTAGCACACACATGATGGCAAGCCAGGTCAGACCGGCACCTCTCAAACCTGCTCCACCGCTGAGGCCTTCGAGGCCGATAGGATGTTCAAGGCGAGGTGCGCGAATCGCCAGCGAGGCCGTGGGCATCTGAATGCCCAGACAGAGGCCGGATAGATGACAGCATAGATGACAGCAACCTTTCCCTTCGCCAAATCATGCGTGTTTCACCTTGCAAACGGGATGGGTCCATATATGCGGTGAGCGCAGTATACCGCCTCAAGGACGGCATTGACGGTCGGCGCGAACCGCATCGCCGGCTGGCCCGGGCCCGACAGTGCGCACGCGCTTTCGGGATTCGATTACGGGCACCCTTTTCGTCAACGGCATGCTTGAATAAGCAACGGGTTAGAGCCGCCTGATCGCTGAAAATACCTATTTTTCAAGGTGCCTTTATGGGGGTTGGTGCGGTTCGCGCCTCCGCGTGGTGCCATCCTGTAAGACCTACCGCGCTCACCGCATCCTACCGGCTTTGCCCAACCTACGAGCTTCGCCCCGCTCTCGCCGGGAGAGAGCCTGCTCCGAGCGCAGCGAGGGGGCCAGGAGAGGGGATCAAAAAGAAACCGGGAGTGGTCGGTGAACCTCTCAACTGCTCTCACTTAAAAATTTACCACTACCCTAAATGTCAACACGCCCTAGGAAATACCTTCCAGCTCCGCCTCCAGATTCTCCGCCTCGACCCGGCACTTGGCGACGAATTGCAACTTGCGCACACGTTCCCGCGCCGCTTCCAGGTCCGGCGCCGACGGGGCCTCCAGCAAGGCTTCCAACTCACTCGTCAGCACGCGGGCATGGTCGGCGAGGCGGTCCAGGATCTCACCGACCGCGGTCACGGGGTCCGGTCGGTCTTTGACCTGGGCCAGGGCCTCGCGTAGCTCCATCTGCTCCATCAGGAATGCCGCGTCTTGGGTCGATGCCGGCTCGTCGCTCCAAGCGCCGGTGTGCAGCGACAGCAAATAGCGCGCGCGTGCCAGGGGCTCCCTGAGGGTCTGGAAGGCCTCGTTGACGCGGGTGGAGGCCTGCATGGACAACCGCCGCTCGCGGGCGCCCGCCGCGGCATAGCGATCCGGATGCAGCGCCTGCTGCAGGGCATGATAGCGCTCCGCCAGCAGGACGCCATCCACCCGGTAGCTCATGGGCAACCCGAAGAGCTCGAAGTGGTTCTTGGAGAAATCCAACACGGGGGATTTAGAGGCCGTTGACATTTAGAAGGCCCACCCGGCGGACCCTCCAGTCAATCAAATGGTCGGCTGTCAGGACGACCTAGACATTGAAGCTCTCGCCACAGCCGCAGGCGTCCTTGACGTTGGGATTGTTGAATTTGAAGCCCTCGTTGAGCCCTTCCTTGGTATAGTCGAGCTCGGTCCCAGCGAGGTAGAGCAGGCTCTTGGGGTCCACGATGACCTTGATCCCCTGGTCCTCGAAGACCTGATCGTCGGCCCCCAGCTCATCCGCGAACTCCAGCACATAGGCCATGCCGGAGCAACCGGAGGTCCGGACACCGAGGCGCAGACCCAATCCCTTACCGCGGTTGGCGAGAAATTTACGGACGTGATCCGCCGCCACCGCCGTCATGGTGATACTCATGCTTCGACTCCCGGGGCGTCCTGCTTCCGGGTGTAGTCCTGAATGGCGGCCTTGATGGCATCTTCCGCCAGTACCGAACAGTGAATCTTGACCGGCGGTAGGGCCAGCTCATCGGCGATGTCCTGGTTCTTGATCTGTTGGGCCTCATCCAATGTCCGGCCCTTGACCCACTCCGTCAACAGGCTGCTGGAGGCGATCGCCGAACCACAGCCATAGGTCTTGAAGCGGGCATCCTCGATGACGCCCTGATCACTGACCTTGATCTGCAGGCGCATCACGTCACCGCAGGCCGGTGCCCCGACCATGCCGGTGCCCACCGTGGCGTCGTTGTCGAACTTGCCCACATTGCGCGGGTTCTCGTAATGGTCCAATACCTTTTCGCTGTAAGCCATGGTCTGTTACCTCGCGACAAAAACCTCAAAACCGGGCGGGCGTCAGTGCGCCGTCCACTGGACGGTGCTCAAGTCGATGCCGTCTTTGTACATATCCCACAAGGGCGATAGCTCGCGCAGTCGTTCGACCTGAGAGCGGATCTTCGCGACCGCGAAGTCCACCTCTTCCGAGGTCGTGAACCGCCCGAGCGAAAAGCGGATGGAGCTGTGCGCCAGCTCATCCTCGCGTCCCAGGGCCCGCAACACATAGCTCGGCTCCAGGCTGGCCGAAGTGCAGGCAGAGCCCGAAGATACCGCCAGGTCCTTCAGGGCCATGATCAGGGACTCGCCCTCGACGAACGCAAAGCTCAGATTCAGGTTCCCGGCCACCCGCCTGTCCCAGTCACCGTTCAGGACGACCTGCTCCATATCCTTGAGGCCGTCCCACAGGCGATGGCGGAGGGCCAATACGCGCTCGTTCTCCGTAGCCATCTCCGCGCGCGCAATCCGACAGGCCTCGCCCATGCCGACGATCTGGTGCGTCGCGAGGGTACCAGAGCGCATGCCGCGCTCATGGCCACCGCCGTGCATCTGGGCCTCCAGCCGCACCCGCGGCTTCCGCCGCACATAGAGGGCGCCGATACCCTTAGGGCCGTAAATCTTGTGGGCCGAGAAGGACATCAGGTCGATGTTCATCCGTTCCAAATCGATGGGGACCTTACCGGCACTCTGGGCGGCATCGACATGGAACCGGATCTTGCGCGCCCGGGTCAGCTCGCCGATGCCTGCGATGTCTTGAATGACACCGATCTCGTTATTCACATGCATGATCGAGACCAGGATGGTGTCGTCCCGCAGGGCGGCTTCCAGCTTGGCCAGATCGATGAGGCCATTGGGCCGGGGGTCGAGATAGGTGACCTCGAATCCCTCCCGCTCAAGGTGGCGGCAGGTGTCCAAAACCGCCTTGTGCTCCGTCTTGGCGGTGACGATATGCCTGCCCCCTTTGTGGTAGAAACGGGCAAGGCCCTTGATCGCCAGGTTATCTGACTCGGTAGCGCCGGAGGTCCAGACGATCTCCTTGGGATCGGCGTTGACGAGTGCCGCCACCTGGCGGCGGGCCTCGTCCACCGCATCCTCCGCTTCCCAGCCGAAGGAATGGGAACGCGAGGCCGGGTTACCGAACCTCCCCTTCGGGGTAAGATAGCTGCACATCTTCTCGGCGACCCGGGGGTCGACAGGGGTGGTCGCCGAGTAGTCCATGTAGATAGGTAGTTGCATTTTTATAAGACTCCGAAACGCTTGGCACCGCCTACCGAATGATCAGGCACCGGCGCTCAACCCCCCGCTGCTGCGGCCCTCGATCCTGACCTCGGGTCCCTGCGGATCCCGACGCTTGGCGCTGCCCCATCCCCCTTTGCCGTCGGCCAGATCCTGCAGACTGATGCGGTCGAGGTATTCGTAGATCTGAGTGCTCAGATCCTGCCACAGGTCATGGGTCAGGCAGGGACCTTGGTTCCGGCAGTTATGGGCGCCGCCGCAACGGGTGGTATCCACGCGCTCGTCCACCGCGGAGATGACCTCCGCCACATGGATCTCGGACGCCTTCCGCGCCAAGTTGTAGCCGCCGCCGGGGCCACGCATGCTCGAGACGAGCGCGCGCATACGCAGTCTGGAGAAGAGCTGCTCCAGATAGGACAAAGAAATGCCCTGACGTTGCGCGATGTCCGCCAACGGGATTGGTCCCTGCCCGCGATGGATCGCCAGATCGAGCATCGCGGTGACGGCGTAGCGCCCTTTCGTAGTCAATCTCACGGGTGAATCGCTCCTGCCTCGAGTGAAGGCTTGAGAAGCTACAATAACCAACTCATTCAGTCAAGTATTAAGTTGCACCACTGTCCGGCATTATTCGGTGCTGCCTGAGCAGGCGTCGTGTTGCGTTACGCCGCGTTCGAGGCCGTGCTCCCCCAAGCGTTTCCCCGCGCGGCTAACGCAACCTACACCCAAAGCGAGGTCCGCGCGGGCAGACAGCGCGGGCAGTAACCGTGGGTATAGGTTGCGTTAAGACGCCGACACCGGCGCTACAGCCCGCGTAGGGCGGGAAAGCGTCAGCGCATCCCGCCGCTTCCCTCTGGCTCCCACACTCCAGCGTGGGAGCCAAATTCACGCTCCAGCGTCATGAAACCTGGTCCCGAGCGGAGCGAGGAATCTCGGCCGCTGGAGCGGCCACAACGGCATTCCCACGCTGGAGCGTGGGAACGAGCCAAACCATGGACAAAGACGAAGCTCGTAGGCTGGGGTGAGCTTGCGAACCCCGGCCTACGGTCCTGGAAGCGCCGGCGGTCCGCACCGCGGACCCTACCCATTTTTTAATCTGCAAGTTACGCAGATTTCCACGGATTAAAGCGATTGTCCGATTGAAAACAACGGGGCATCTTCGTCTCGTCCGGCCAGTTGAGCTTTTCAAGGTGGCCTTGAGGGCACTATCCTCATGCTCCTCCCCCTGATTCAGAGGGCGCATATCACCGAATGGAGTGAGCAATCATGCTGCGCCGATTAGAGCTGATTAGATTCAAGAGCTTCCGGGACGCGACTGTTGACTTCGGGTCACTGACCTTGCTTGTCGGCGCCAATGCCTCCGGCAAGAGCAATCTGCGGGATGCACTGCGCTTTCTCCATGGCGTCGGTCTGGGGTATCCGCTGGCCGAGATCCTGGGGGAGAAATATGGTCCCGGCGGCATCCTCCAGTGGCGAGGCATCCGTGGCGGTGTCCGGGAGGTAGCCTTCAGAGAGGCATCCGGTTTTGCACTCGCATGCACAGTGCAGCCACCCCAGGCGAAGTCACGTCCTTACGCGCATCTCGAATATGGTCTGGGAGTGGATCTCTCCAACGAAGGCATTGGTCCACGGGTAACACGGGAAGCGTTGTATACGCGGCAGGATTATCTGTGGGATTCGGACCCGGAGGATGATCCCCCCCCGCAGCAGGACGAGCATCATATCCGGGTTCGTCATCGTCGCGGCGGGAATCCCCAGGAGCCTGGAAGAATCTCCGACTTCTCCGCGACTCGCCCCGTGCTTTCCCAGTTTCCTGACCGGAATGATGAGCCCTTGAATGTCCGCCGGGCTTGCACCAGCGTGCTGGAGATCTTCCAGGACATTCGCTTCCTGGATCTGGATCCGAACGCCATCCGCCAACCGTCACAGCCGGGGCAGGTGATACTCGGCGATCGGGGTGAGAACCTGTCCTCGGTATTGCACGGCATCTGTCAGGACCCTGCGCTCAAGAACCAGCTCCTCGGCTGGCTCCGGTCGCTCACCCCGATGGATGTCGTGGACTTTGGATTTCAGACCGACCTGTCGGGACGGATCCTCGTGCAACTCGTGGAGGCCAACGGTCAAAAGGTCTCCGCCCTCAGTGCCAGCGACGGCACCCTGCGGTTTCTGGCCCTGGTCGCCGCACTGCTCAGCCCGGATACCGGCCGCATCTTTTTCTTCGAGGAATTCGACAACGGCATCCATCCCACCCGGTTGCATTTGCTGCTGCAGCTGGTCCAGCAGGTCTGCAAGGATCAGCAGATTCAGGTCATCGGCACCACCCACAATCCGGCACTGCTGGGTTTCCTGGAAGAAGAGGCGCTGGCAAACGCTGTATTGGTCTATCGAACGGAGGCCACCGCGGATTCCCGGATACAGCGGATCTCGGACCTCCCGGACATCAAGCGGGTCCTCAAGACCGAAGACCTTGGAGCGCTGCACGCCGCGGGATGGCTCGAAGACGCCGCCTGCTTCTCCGAACCCGACGCAGGAGAGTCGGAAAGGGGGGGAGATTCGGAATGAGCGTCAATGTCCTGATCATCCCCGAGGACTTCCGCAAGGACCAGCATGTACTCAAGCCCATCATCGAGAAGATGATGGCGAGCATCGGCGTGCGTGCACGGGTGCGAGTCTGCATGGACCCGAAGCTCGGCGGGATCGGTGCAGCCCTGAAGTGGGAGCACATGCAGAAGATCGTCAACCGTTACCGGGGCATGACGCGGGTCTTCCTGCTCATCGTCGATCGCGACTGCGATGAAAACCGCAGGGCAAAGCTCGATACGCTGGAACAGAAGGCGGAAACACTGCTCGCAGGGACCGACTGTTATTTTCTGGCGGAAAACGCCTGGCAGGAATTAGAGGTCTGGGTCCTCGCCGGCATGTCCGATCTGCCCAAGGACTGGCACTGGCAGGAGATACGGCAAGAGTGCGATCCGAAGGAAAACTACTATGTGCCCTATGCCCGCCAGCGGAATGTTGATAAGGATCCACATGCAGGCCGGGAGCCCTTGGCGAAGAAAGCCGCCACAAACTACCTACGCATCCGCCGGCTCTGCCCGGAGGACGTTGCAACGCTCGAAACCCGTATTCGCGTAGTGCTGGGTACCGGCTGACGTCTATGACCCCGCAGCAGGGTGTCGCAAAAGCCCGTAGGATGTGGTGAGCGCCTACCCGCCCCGTCCCTGGGGCGGGTAGGCCGCGAACCGCATCGTCGGAGACTGCCGTAACCAACGTAGTGTGGGACAGGCCGCCATCCATCGATGCGGTTCGTGCGGAGAAAGCAGGTACCGGCCGGCAGGCTCTAAACCACCACTCTCACCGCATCATCGATGCGGTTCGCGCTAACCGGCCGTGCAATCCTGAGTCGCCAACCGCGCTCACCACATCCTACAATCTCGGTTCCGTCGCCCGAGCTGCAGCCCGTCGCTGTAAGACCCAGCCCCCATGAGCAAAGAACCGGTCGCCGTCAAACACTCCCCCGTCATGGAGCAGTATCTCCGCATCAAGGCGGATTACCCGCAGCTGTTGCTCTTTTACCGCATGGGGGATTTCTACGAGCTCTTCTTCGAAGACGCGGAGCGGGCGGCCCGTCTGCTGGATATCACCCTGACCAAGCGCGGCCAGTCCGGCGGCCGGCCGATCCCCATGGCCGGGGTTCCCTACCACGCGGTGGAGACCTATCTGGCCAAGCTGGTGCGCCAGGGCGAATCGGTGGCAATCTGCGAGCAGATGGGGGATCCGGCCAAATCCAAGGGTCCGGTGGAGCGGGAAGTCGTCCGCATCGTCACCCCCGGTACCCTGACCGACGAGGCCCTGCTCCAGGAGCGCCGGGACAATCTGCTGGCGGCGGTCTGCGCCGGCGATGACGGCTATGGCCTCGCCTGGCTGGAGCTCTCCAGCGGCAGTTTTGCGGTGCTGCAAGTACCGACGCTGGAGGCCCTGCGCAGCGAGCTGGCGCGGCTGCGGCCCTCCGAGACCCTGGTGGCGGAAGACAGCCGCCTGCCCGAGGAGCTGGATCTGGAGGGGGGCATTACGCGGCGTCCGGTCTGGCATTTCGAGCCGGACAGTGCCCACCGTCTGCTGTGCGGCCAGTTCGGTACCCGCGACCTGACCGGGTTCGGGTGCGCCGAGCTGCCACTGGCGGTAGGGGCCGCCGGCTGCCTGCTGCAATATGTCCAAGACACCCAGCGCAGCAGTCTGCCCCACATCCGCGGCCTCACCACCGAGCAACGGGACGCTTCCCTGATCCTGGACACCGCCACCCGCCGCAACCTGGAGCTCGTGACCAGCCTGAGCGGTCGTTCCGAGCACACCCTGGCGGGGATCCTGGACCGCACCATCACGGCCATGGGCGGCCGTCTGCTGCGGCGCTGGCTCGGTCGCCCCCTGCGCTGCCAGGACACCATCCGCCGCCGCCACACCGCCGTCGAGGAGCTGATCGGAGGCGACGCCTTTGCCCCGGTGCAGGAGGGCCTGGCCGGGATCGGCGACCTGGAGCGTATCCTGGCCCGGGTGGCCCTGGGCTCGGCGCGGCCACGGGATCTGGCGGTATTGCGCGACTCCCTGGCGTACCTGCCCGATCTGCAGGCTACCCTGGAGCCCTTGCAGGCCCCCCTGGTGCGGGAGCTGTCCGCAGCGATCGGGACCTTTCCCGAGGTGGTGGAGCTGCTGCAACAAGCCGTCATCGACAACCCGCCGGTGCTGATCCGCGACGGGGGCGTGCTGGCGTCCGGTTACGACCAGGAACTCGACGAGTTGCGCGACCTGGCGACCAATGCCGACCGCTTCCTCCTGGACCTCGAAGCGCGGGAACGTGCACGCACCGGTATCGACAATCTCAAGGTCAGCTACAACCGGGTCCACGGCTACTACATCGAGGTGAGCCGCAGCCGGTCCGAGCAGGTCCCGGCGGAGTACGTCCGACGTCAGACCCTGAAGGGTGTCGAACGCTATATCACACCGGAGCTCAAGCGGTTCGAGGACCGGATACTGAGCGCCCGCGAGCGCGCCCTGGCCAGGGAAAAGGCCCTCTACGAAGCGCTGCTGCAACGGCTGACGCAATGGCTGGCGGAGCTCCAGACAGCCGCCGCCGGCATCGCCGCCCTAGATGTGCTCTGCAACCTGGCGGAACGCGCCGCTACCCTGGACTGGGTGCGGCCGGAGCTGACCGACGAGCCGCTCATCGAGATCGCCGACGGCCGCCATCCGGTGATCGAGCAGGTCATCGACACCCCCTTCGTGGGCAACGGGGTGCGGCTGGACGAGGACCGCCGCATGCTGATCATCACCGGACCCAATATGGGCGGCAAATCCACCTTCATGCGACAAACGGCCCTGATTACGCTCCTGGCCTATTGCGGCAGCTTCGTGCCCGCCCGCTCGGCACGGCTGGGGCCCGTGGACCGCATCTTCTCGCGCATCGGCGCCGCGGACGACCTGGCCGGCGGGCGGTCGACCTTCATGGTGGAGATGGAGGAGACGGCCAACATCCTCCACAATGCGAGTGACCGCAGCCTGGTGTTGATGGACGAGATCGGCCGCGGCACCAGCACCTTCGACGGCCTCTCCCTGGCCTGGGCCTGCGGCGTCGAGCTGGCGACACGCAACCGCGCCTTTACTCTGTTCGCCACCCATTACTTCGAGCTCACGACCCTCTCCGAGGCCTATCCCGGAATCGCCAATGTCCATCTGAACGCCGTGGAGCACGGGGACACCATCGTCTTTATGCACGCGGTCCGCGAGGGTCCGGCCAGCCAGAGCTACGGGCTCCAGGTGGCGCGACTCGCCGGGGTGCCCGCCGCGGTCATCGAACGCGCCCGCACGCGCCTGCGCGAGCTCGAAGACGACGCCCAACGCCACACGGAACGGGAAGCCGATCAGCTCTCCCTGTTTCCACTGGAACCTCCGGCCCCAATCCAGCCCCCGGCCCCGACCGCGACAACCCCGACCTCCAACTCGGCCCTGGAGGCCCTGCGGGAGCTGGACCCGGACGGACTCTCGCCACGGGAGGCCCTGGAGGCGATTTATCGGTTGAAAGAGCTGGTGGAGTAAGTGAAGTAATAGGAGGTCGCAGGCCAACGCCATTAAGTTAGCGGTTAGCCGTTTGCCGTGGTGGGTTAGAATTACGAAGGAGAAAACTACGAATCGCCCGAATCAGCGCGAATCCATTCGTGAGGATTCGCGCGAGGCGTCTGCTCTGACCGTTGCCGACAGCTGGTCATGGGGTCCGTAAGCCGTCTGAAAGACGGCGGTCCCAGCCGGACTCGTGTCCCCGGAACCGCCGACATCTTGTCGGCCCCTGGGACCGCCGACATTCTGTCGGCTCCCAGGACTACCGATATTTCGTTGGCCCTTCCGGCTAGCGGGTAAAACCTGAATGCCGAGTTGCCGGTCCAAATGGTCATCAGTCAGGCTGAGTGTTCTCGTTCCCAGGCGCTGCGTGGGAACCAGAGACCGGGAGCGGGGCTTTTGCGACACCCTCCCCAGGGACGGGGCGGGCAAGCCGCGAATCGCATCTATGGACGCTGGGCATGCCCGACACGGGTGTTGGGCACGGGCCATTCATTGATGCGGTTCGCGCCACCTGGCAGTGCCATCCTGAAGGATCTCCCACGCTCACCACATCCTACACAGGCTAAAGGCACTCGCGGAACCTCGACACCGGGTATTTACCCGCATGGCCGATTGCGCCGGATGTTCGCTGGTCGCCTGGTATTTAGTATCATTCCCATGAAAGGTAAGCACCGGGAAACGCTGAAAAGGATCTACTCCAGGCCCGTAAGCGCGAACATCCAGTGGCGTGACATCGAGGCCCTGTTTCTTACGCTAGGTGCTGAGGTGATTGAGCGCAAGGGATCGCGCGTTGAGGTATTTTTGTTTAACCAGGTGCGGGTATTTCACCGCCCGTACCCAAGGCCGACCACCGACAAGGGTGCCGTAGCCGGCATTCGCCGGTGGCTCGATGAAAATGGCGTAACACCATGATTAACCTAATGGAAATCGACGGCTATAAAGCCACTATCGAGTATGATCCGGAGATTGAAATGTATCGGGGGGAATTCGTCCGGCTCAAGGGTGGGGCGGATTTCTATGCCGCCGATATCGAGGGCCTGCGGCGAGAGGGCGCAGCCTCGCTGCGAGTTTTTCTGGAGGCCTGCCAGAGACGCGGAATCGAGCCTCGAAAGTCCTATTCGGAAAAACTCGATGTGCGCGTACCTGCCGAAGCTAATCAAGCGGTTAGCGTAGAATGCTCCACCGGCTAAAGCCGGTGGCGTGTTCATCCGCCAACAAACGCCACTGGATACCCATTGAATCGGCTCCGATTGGCGTTGATTGGCGTTCATTTGCGGATGAAAACGAGACCTCCCTACCCCCGGACCTAAATGTCAACACGCCTTAATACAGACAAGCAGAATACCCCGGACCCCTTGGGGTTCACATGCTCAATGGTTTTGCCCCATGGCTAACGGCAAGGTCACCGGGTGGCGCCGCATCATCAGGGCCTTTGGTTTTTCCATGCAGGGTTTCAAGAGTTGCTACCAGCTGGAAGAGGCATTCCGCCAAGAGGTGTGGGCGCTTATCCTGCTGGTGCCGCTGGGCCTCTGGCTCGGAGAGACCCCGCTGGAACGGGCGATGCTGGTCTGCAGCCTGCTGATCGTACCGATCGTCGAGCTGCTCAACTCCGCCATCGAGGCCAACGTGGATCGGGTTGGCCTGGAGCGCCACGAGCTCTCCGGGCGGGCCAAGGATATCGCCTCCGCCGCCGTCTTTCTCAGCATCGCCTTTGCCGCCGCGATCTGGGGCCTGTTACTGATTCCTAAGTGGATGTGAAAGTAGTGTTTTAACTTTGTACAAAAACCGGAAACAAGAACCACGAATTAGCACGAATGCTTCCGGACCGGCACAACAAGCCCCTCTCCCGCCGAGGGTGTCGCAAAAGTCCTTTCGAACCACAGTACCAACAAAGTTAAGACACTACCGACGTAAAAAACCATGACTGAGCCTGAGGTATCCCCACATTATTGCAATCTAAAACAACGAGTTATGGAGCGAATGAGCGGCCACGATGCCCTCATGGCTCGTTCCCACGCTCCAGCGTGGGAATGCCGTTGTGGCCGCTCCAGCGGCCAAGGTTTCATGACGCTGGAGCGTCTGGATTTGCTCCCACGCTGGAGCGTGGGAGCCAGAGGCTGATTTGTGGGGATACTTCAGTGACCGAGCACTTTAAAGACACCGGCTTCATTCCGCTCAGGATCGCGGTCCTTACCGTGTCGGACAGCCGCACCGAGGCCGACGACAAATCCGGCGGCTGGCTCCGGGACCAGGTCGAGATCGCCGGCCACAAGGTGGTCGCCAAGGAGATCGTCCCGGACGATGTCTACCGGATGCGCGCCGTCTTCTCGCACTGGATCGCCGACCCCCAGATACAGGTGGTGTTGGCTACCGGCGGCACCGGCATCACCGGGCGAGACAGCACCCCGGAGGCGATTGCACCCCTGCTCGACAAGCAGATCGAGGGCTTCGGCGAACTCTTCCGTGCCCTCTCCTTTGAGGAGATCGGTCCCGCCACCATTCAGTCCCGGGCCCTGGCGGGCCTGGCCAACGGCACCTTCATCTTCTGTCTGCCTGGCTCCGGCGGTGCCTGCCGGACCGCCTGGGACAAGATCCTGCGGCCCCAGCTCGACCATCGCACCCGGCCCTGCAACTTCGCTCAGCTCATACCGCGGCTGCTGGAGAAATGACCTGGCGCTGGTTTTGAATCGCCGAAGCCCGTAGGGTGGAGTGAACCACATCAATGGTGTAGTGAGCATGACCTCGATTGATGCGGTTCACGCGGCGAGGGTTTACACCGGCCAGCAAGCTCAGAACCACCGCGCTCACCGCATCCTACGTTACTGATTCTGAGTCGCCGAAGCCCGTAGGATGGGGTGAGCCGGCGTAGGATGCGGTGAGCGCGGCAGATCTTACAGGATGCATCACGAAGAGGCGCGAACCGCATCAATGGATGGCCCGTGCCCAACACAAAGATCCCTCCCTGATTTTCATCTGGCTCCCGACGCTCCAGTGTGGGAGCAGATCCCGACGCTCCAGCGTCGATTAAGTGCCTCGGTGGGCTAACCGCCAACACCTATCAGTACAGAGGAGCTGAGTCCGCTGGAGCGGACAAGACAGCGTTCCCACGCTGGAGCGTGGGAACGAGCGCAAAAAAAGGGACCGTAGGCCGTAGGCTGGGTTGCGGCCAGGGACGGCCAAAACCCAGCAATAACCACAGCTGGGGTTCGTTCCTCACCCCAGCCTACCGACTTAAAATCAATCGGTTAGTTTTTAGACAGCCTCTTAACTTAGGAATCACACGAATCGACGCGAATGTTCCCATGGGCACAAAAAATCCAATTCGCGCAGATTCGCGTGATTCGTCGTTTGTGCCCAACACCGCCACAGGCCCTGCCATGGTCGCGTTGCAGTCGTCATGAATTTTGGGTACTAGCCGGAGGAAGTCACCCGCTCGCGGAGATAAAGGGGTCGGGCCTGCTCCGCGGTCACCCAGTGGCCCTGCGCGAGCTCGGCGGCGGCCAGCACCGCAACATCCCGCGACTCACACAGGGTATCCGGCGTCACCGCCAGGAGCCGCGATCCCAGACGCCCGCGCAGCACCTCACCATAGGTGGCCCAACCGCTGCCGACTCCGCTCCAGCTACCACCCGCCGGGAGCGCAACCGCCTCCGGGGAGGCGACCTCCTCCGCCCCCGCCGCTCGCATGAGATCCCCGTCGCCAAGCAGGTAAGACCCCCAGTAGAGTTCCCCCATGCGGGCATCGAAGGCCGCCAAGACCCGGGACGAGCCGTTGGACCGAAAATACCCCTGCGCTAGGGCAGCCAAGGTCGATACCGGCACCACCGGCAGCTCCGCGCCATAGGCCGCACCCTGTACCACCGATGTGGCAATCCGCACGCCCGTGAAGGAACCCGGACCCCGGCCGAACGCCAGGGCATCGAGTCGGGTCAGGCCGATACCGGCCTCGGCGAGGAGCCCATCCATCATGGTCAAGACCAGCTCCCCATGCCGGCGCGGCTCCCGCGCCAGGCGTTGCCTGAGCTCAGTGCCGATCAGGAGCGCCGCGGAGCAGGCTTCACCGGAGGTATCGACGGCAAGAATGTTCAAGCTGAGGGAGGCAGAGGGTAGAGAACGGAGGATCCAAGGGTCCCTGTTTCAACAGGAAAAAACAACTCACGTTGAATGTCTTCTGCTCGCCTGAGCAGTACACTTGCAGGACTTGGATTATAGTAGCAGATCAGCCTGGGCACTCAACTTAGGGCAAGACCATGTTCACGGGCATTATCCGAGCCATCGGCGAGATCCATACCCTGGAGCCCCGCGGGGGCGATGTTCGCTTGACCCTGGGTACGGGCAAGCTCGACATGACGGGCATTGCTCCCGGCGACAGCATTGCGGTCAACGGGGTCTGCCTGACGGCGGTGCTCGTCGCAGGTTCCGACTTCGCGGCGGACGTATCCCGCGAGACCCTGGCTTTGACCACGCTCGGAGACCTGCGGACCGGAAGTCGGGTGAATCTGGAGCCGGCCCTGACCCTGGCGACGCCCCTCGGCGGCCATCTGATGAGCGGCCACGTGGACGGCCTGGGCAAGGTGCTGGATCGTCACCAGGACGCACGCTCGATCCGGTTCAGAATCGAGGCGCCCCCGGAGCTCGCGCGCTACATCGCGCACAAGGGGTCCATCGGCGTGGACGGTGTCAGCCTGACCGTCAACGGCGTAAAGGGCCGGGTATTTGAGCTCAATATCATTCCCCACACCCTACAAGAAACCATCATGAGCGCATACGGTCCGGGGACCCGGGTCAACCTCGAGGTGGACCTCCTCGCCCGTTATCTCGAGCGCCTGGTACTCGGTGACAAGGCCGCGGACCCCGATGCCCAAGGCATCACGGCAGCATTCCTCGCCGCGCATGGGTTCGCCTAGCAGGTCATTCCAGCTAACGAAAAAGCCCCGCCTGAGCGGGGCTTAAGGAAGACACCGGGTCTTGACGGCGCGTCAATGGGCAGGGGCCTCTCCGACACTCCTGGGGACCCGGATGTTCACGCTCGTTCCCACGCTCCAGCGTGGGAACGGCATCTTGTCCGCTCCAGCGGACGCAGCTCCTCGGTGCTGATAGGCGTTGGCTGTTAGCCGACCGAGGCGCTTAATCGACGCTGGGGCGTCAGATCCCTCCTCCGTCGGGACCAGGTCTGCTCCCACGCTGGAGCGTGGGGAGCCAGCCGAAATTCCTCGCCGCGCATGGGTTCTCCTAGCAGGTCATTCCAACTAACGAAAAAGCCCCGCCTGAGCGGGGCTTAAGGAAGACACCGGGTCTTGACGGCGCGTCAATGGGCAGGGGCCTCTCCGACACTCCTGGGGACCCGGATGTCCTCGACCAGGTGTTGGATATGCTCCGGCGGCTCCGCGGTCACCTTCGAGACCAGGATCGCCACCCCAAAGTTGACCAGTGCCCCAACCGCCCCGAAGGCATTCGGCGATATCCCTAAGAACCAGTGCGGTTCCAGGTCGCCCAAGAACGCGGTGCCGGGGACGAAGAAGATACCCTTGTGCTGGAACACATAGGCCATGGTCACGCCGATACCCGCGATCATGCCCCAGATGGCGCCGGTCTTATTCACCTTCTTGTTGAAGATACCCATCATCAGCACCGGGAAGATGGAGCTCGCCGCCAGACCGAAGGCGATGGCCACGGTGCCGGCCGCGAAGTCCGGCGGGTGCAGACCGAAGTATCCGGCCAGGACGATGGCGCCGGCCATGGAGATACGTCCCGCCAGCAGCTCTCCCTGCTCCGAGATGCCGGTCCAGAACACGCCCTTGAGCAGGTCATGGGAGATGGCCGAGGAGATGGCGAGCAGGAGCCCGGCGGCCGTCGAGAGCGCGGCCGCCAGACCGCCGGCTACCACCAGCGCGATGACCCAGTTCGGCAGACCGGCGATCTCCGGATTGGCAAGGACCATGATGTCCTTGTCGACCTTGACCATCTCATTGCCCCTCCAACCGAAGGACTCGGCCTGGGCCGCGAATGCCTCGTTCTTGTCGTTGTAGTACTGAATGCGCCCGTCGCCGTTCTTGTCCTCGAACTGCAAGAGACCTGTGGTCTCCCAGTTCTTGAACCACTGCGGACGCTCGTCGTAGACCAGGTTGCCGGTCTCTTCACCGACGGGACCGACCTGGATGGTCTCCAGCAGATTCAGGCGAGCCATGGCACCGACGGCGGGTGCCGTGGTGTAGAGAATGGCGATGAACACCAGGGCCCAACCGGCCGAGCTACGGGCGTCGGCGACCTTGGGTACGGTGAAGAAGCGGATGATGACGTGGGGCAGGCCCGCGGTCCCGATCATCAGCGACAGGGTGTAGACGAACATGTTGAGCTTGCTGCCCATGACCTGAGTCGAATACTCCTTGAAGCCGAGCTCCGTAACCACCAGGTCCAGCTTGTCCAGCAGGTAGGTTCCGGAGCCGTCGGTCATCTCGCTACCCAAACCGATCTGAGGGATCGGCATTCCCGTCAGGTTGAGCGAGATGAAGATCGCCGGGATCGTGTAGGCGAAGATCAGCACACAGTATTGGGCGATCTGGGTATAGGTGATGCCCTTCATGCCGCCGAGAACGGCGTAGATGAACACCACCCCCATGCCCACATACAGGCCCCACTCATAGCTCATCTCCAGAAACCGGGAGAAGGCCACGCCGATCCCCTTCATCTGACCGATGACATAGGTAATGGACGCAATGATCAGGCACAGGACGGCCACGATGCGAGCGGTCTTAGAGTAGTAGCGCTCGCCGATAAACTCCGGCACCGTGAACTTCCCGAACTTGCGCAGATAGGGCGCCAGCAGCATGGCCAACAGCACATAGCCGCCGGTCCAGCCCATCAGAAACACCGAGGTGCCATAGCCGCCGAAGGCGATCAGGCCCGCCATGGAGATGAAGGAGGCGGCGGACATCCAGTCCGCGGCGGTCGCCATCCCGTTGGCGATCGGGTTGACACCCTTGCCGGCGACGTAGAACTCGCCGGTAGATGCGGCGCGGGCCCAAAACGCGATGCCGATGTAGACCGCGAAGGTCACGCCGACGATGATGTAGGTAAGAACTTTTAGATCCACCGATCTTTCCCCCGTATCTCAATCTTCGTGAACGCCGAATTTCTTGTCGAGCTGACCCATACGCACGGCATAGACGAAGATCAGAACGAGAAAGGTGTACATAGCCCCCTGCTGAGCGAACCAGAAACCCAGCTTGTAACCACCGAACGAAATGGTGTTGAGCACGTCCACCAACAGGATTCCGAAGCCGTAGGAGACCAGGAACCAGATGGTGAGCAGAACGATCAGCAAACGCAGATTTGCTGACCAGTAGGCAGCGCGATTCTCGGGTGTCATCAGTAGCCACTCCCCTGGTAGATAGGTTTTTTTCGGTATCCGGGGTGACGGACAACAGCGAACCATCACCATCCGCTTCCCACCGCACCGACCCGGATTTGGCGGAGGGACATCCAAACCGGCCCTAGTACCTCGTTTCAGTAAAATTTTCTGATAAAACCGGCCTCTGTCATCTCGACCGAAGGGAGAGCTCTTTGGCGATAAGACAACCACAAAGTTACAAGATCCTTCCTTCGTCGGACAAGGATTTCTTGCTTCGCTCGAAATGACAACAAGCAAAATTGGATGAAATAGGGTACTAGCCCGTTTTGCCGCCGAGCCGCCGGCCCGCCACGGCTGAGCGACATTCTGTTGCCGCTTACCTTGGCCTGTCAACGATTGGCCCCATCGTCACAGAAAGGGTAGTGGTAAATTTTCAAGTGGTAGCCTGGAGCGATTCATCGACCACTCCCGGTTGCTTTTTGGATCCCCTCACCCCGGCCCCCTCGCTGCGCTCGGGGCAGGCTCTCTCCCGGTGGGAGCGGGGTGAAGCTCGTCGGTTGGGCAAAGCCGGTAGGATGTGGTGAGCCGCCGGGCGCGGGACGCGCCCGGCGGCGAACCGCATCGATGGTGTGGTGAGCGCCTGCCGACCGCCCCAGGGACGCCTGCCTGTGCGTCCCGCACGCAGACAGGCCGGTACGGCAGACAGGGGGCAGGTAGGCAGCGAACCGCATCTTTGGACGGCGGCGTGCCCAACAAATCATTTAAATATCAACCACCACCTACGGAAAGCATTACCCACCAGCCCAAAGGAACCAAGGTCGGATAACCGCCAACGCCGATCAGCACAGAAGAGCTGCGTCCGCTGGAGCGGACAAGACGGCGTTCCCACGCTGGAGCGTCACTGCCATTAAGTTAAGGAAAAGCGCAAAAATATGCCGCATACTTCACGTTTTTTCGAGATCATAGCAATGAGCAAAAAAGTCACCGGGGGATCGAGAAGACCCGTGAGCTGCTGACCGAGGATGACTTCAAGGCCCGCCATCGCAGCTCAGCGCGGTCCTTCACCCGTGAGCGGGTGCTCACGTTCGCCGTGGTGGTGACCTTGGTGCTGAGAAAAAGCGTGAAGTCGTTGCAGAACCTCCTCAACGAAGCGCTGAACTGGCTGGGCGATGAGCTGGTCACGGCAAGCGCGTTCTGCCAGGCACGTTACCAACTCAAGCACACGGCCTTTATCGAGATCAATGAGAAGGCCGTGGTAGAGACGCTCTACAGCGATGATGATTACCCGCGTTACTGGGGGTTTCGACTGCTGGGAGTGGACGGCTCGAAGGTGCTGCTGCCCGACACGGATGCCGTGCGCGAGGCCTTTGGCACCATCGCCTACAGCAATGGCAAAGACAGCAAGGTGCAAGGAGAGCACCCCGATGCCTTGGCCTCGGTGCTCTATGATCTGTGCAACCGCGTGGCCCTGGACGCACGTCTGGAGCGGGCCGATGCCTATGAGGTGGATTTGGCGGTGGCGCATCTGGAGCATGCCCGCCCGGGCGACTTGCTGTTGGCCGATCGCAACGACCCCTCCTATCATCTGCTGGCGGAACTCAGTCAGCGTGGCATCGACTTCGCGATCCGTTGCTCGGCGGCCTCCTTCAAGCAGGCCCGAGCCATGCTGCGCGGTCAGGGTGCCGACAGCCAAGTCGTCACGCTCACGCCCTGCTCGCAAAAGGCGGCGGACATCCGCCGCCGTGCCCTGCCGATGCGTATGCGTGTGCGCTTCGTGCGTGTGCGCCTGAGCACCGGGGAATGGGAAGTGCTGGTGACGTCCTTGTGCGATGGCGCGCGCTCTACCACCAGCGCTGGGGTGTGGCGAGCTTCTATGGGGTGCTCAAGACGCGCTTGGCGTTGGCGAATTTCACCGGCCTCGGTCCCGAGGCGGTGCGCCAGGATTTCTTCGCCACCGTCTTCCTCAGCGGCCTGGAGTCGTTGCTCACCGAAAGCGCACAGGTCAACCTCGATGCCAAACCGACCCGCCACCCCCAGCAGGTCAACCGCGCTGTCTCCTTCAATGCCATCAAGCACAACGCCCTGCAGATGCTCATCAGCGATACGAACATCATCGAGGCGCTCTGCGAGCGCCTCACGGCCCTGTTTATGACCAATCCCTGCTCTCAGCGCCAAGACCGCAACCCCCCGCGTCGCAACACCTCCGCCAGAGGCTTACTCGATTTCTATCGGCGCCGACGCAAGCTCTGCTACTGAGGCCGTTGACACTAACTTAATGGCAGTGACGCTCCAGCGTGGGAGCCAGAGATGGGCACAGCCCACCCTACCGGATAAAATCCCGGCTTATGAGCAAGGACCAACGGCAGACTACAGAACGCCTCGACATCGCCCGTGAGCGCATCGCGGCCGAGCAGCTTGCCCGTACCGGCCGCTTGGATCTCAGCAACCTGGGCCTGACCCGGCCGCCGCCGGAGCTATCGGACCTGGACTGGCTGGAAGCACTGAGGTTGGGTGGATTCAGCAAGGGTAGTTTGAGTTTCCTGCTTAGCAAGGGGGAGTGGGAAGGCGCCGCAGCAGATAACCCCAACCGCATCGAGCCCATTGGGTCCTGGCTGACCGGGCTCCTGCGCCTGCGTAGTCTGGATTGCTCCGGCACAAACCTGCAGGACTTGGCCCCCCTGGCCGATCTCTCCGCCCTGCAATCCCTCAGCTGCTGGGGCACCCAAGTGGCCGATCTGGCGCCGCTGGCCGATCTCTCCGTACTCCGGTCCCTCCGCTGCGGGGGCACCCGCGTCGCCGATCTGACACCGCTGGCCGGCTGCTCCGCGCTGGAATTCCTTGACTGCTTGTTTACCCAAGTCGCTGATCTGTCCCCGCTGGCCGGCTGCTCCGCACTGCAATCCCTCAGCTGCTGGGACATCCAAATCGCCGATCTGACACCGCTGGCCGGCTGCTCCGCACTGGAATCCCTCGACTGCAGGGGTACCCAAGTGGCCGATCTGACACCGCTGGCCGGCTGCTCCGCGCTGCGGAGACTCAACTGCTGGGGGACCCAGGTCACCGATCTCCCTGAATCGGTCATCGGATTGCCCGATTTGAAAAAATTCATCATCGATGCCCGACTGGGGCTCGGCCACATCCCGGCTGAAGTCCTGTCCCAACACCGTGGAGACAATTGTCTGTTCCGATTGCGGGCGCATCTGGCCGATCTCGATACCGGCGCGGCGCCCTTGCGGGATCTCAAGGTCATCGTGCTCGGCAATGGCCGCATCGGTAAGACTCAAATCTGCCGGCGGCTGCGGGGGGAGACATTCGAGGCGGATGCGGATTCCACCCACGGCATCAGTGTGACCTCGGTGGCGCTGGCGATGCCGGAGAACCAGGAAGACGCGGTCCTGAATCTGTGGGATTTCGGCGGCCAGGACATCTACCACGGCACCCATGCCTTGTTCATGCGCACCCGAGCGGTGTTCCTGCTGGTCTGGACCCCGGCCAGTGAGCAGGGGGACCATACACACGGCGGCATGGTCTTCCGCAACCGGCCACTGCCCTATTGGCTGGAGTACATCCGCCATCTGGGCGGCGACCGGAGCCCGGTGATCCTGGTCCAGAACCAGTGCGACCAGGGACGCGGCGAATACCTGAACCTGCCGGTAGCTGAGAATCTGCTGTCCCCGCTGCTCCAGGGTGGCCGGCTGTTCACCCGGGTCGCTTACAGCGCCAAAGACAACAGCGGTCGGCCCCGGCTGCTGGATGCCTTGCAACAGGCGGTGCGACAGCTCCATCAGGTCCAGGGCCAGCCATTGATTGGCCGCAACCGGCTTGCGGTCTGGGAGCAGCTACGGGCCTGGCGCGACACGGATGCCCGGGAGACCGATGCGACCCGCCGCCGCTACCGCTTGCTGCCCTACCAAGAGTTTGCAACCCTGTGCCGGGAACACGGGGTCCAGGGCGCCGATACCTTCGTTGAGGTCCTGCACCATGCCGGTATGCTCTATTACCAGCCGCAGCTGTTCGACAATCAGTTGGTGCTGGATCAGTCCTGGATGCTGAATGCGGTCTATGCCCTGTTCACACGCGAGGGAGGCGTCTATGAGATCCTGCGCCGTCTCGGTGGCCGCTTCACCCGTGCCGACCTGGATGCGCTCTTGTGGGGCAGACGTGGGTTCTCCAAAGCCGACCAGGCATCACTGCTGAGAATGATGCAGACCAGCGGCATCTGCTTCATCCACCGCTACGGCGACTCGGACGAGGAGACCGAGTATGTGGCGCCGGATCTGTTGCCGGCAGGCCCCCCCGAAAGGAACGAATCGCTTGCCGACGCGCTTGCGGCGCGTTGGGATCTGCTGCCGGACGAGCCCCTGGAGACGGCCTTTGTCTATCCCTTCCTGTCGCCGGCCATCGCCCGCTCGCTGCTCTCCGCGCTCGGCGGCCTGGCCGACTCCACGGCCCTCTACTGGCGCTATGGCCTCTGTCTGTATGACAAGGAGACTCGCGCTACCGCCATGATCGAGGAGCTACCGGATGCCGCAGGCCATGGCGGACGGATTCGCATTCGTGTCAAGGGTAAAGGCGCCGCGACCCTGTTGGCGCGGCTGGTCGAACGGATCAAAGAACTCGACGAACGCTTGGGCCGGTCCGGCCAATTGCTGGAGCCGCTGCCGGCGAGCAGGATGGATCCGGACCCTAAGCAGATCCAGCCAGCCACACCGCCGCCCGTTCCGCCGGCCAAGCCCGAGGTCTATGTCTCTTATGCCTGGGACCGGGAACGGCAGGACCCCTTGGTCGATGCGCTCTGCACTGAGCTGGAGGAACAGGGCCGGCACATCCGTCGCGACAGCACCGAGCTCCAGCCCGGCGACCGCATCTCCCGTTATATGGAGCGCCTGAGCGCGGGCCGCTGTGTGCTGGTGATCCTGAGCCGGGACTATCTGCGCTCCGAATACTGTATGACCGAACTCTACCGCCTCTATACCAATGCCCGGCAGCGGGACCAGGATTTCCTGCGTCGTATCGTGCCTTTGATCCAAGACGATGCCTGCATCGCCACCCCCCGCGAGCGCATCGATCATGCCGTACATTGGAAGACCGAGCACCATGAGTTGGACAGGCTGATCCGCGAGCATGGTCCGGAGGTCATAGGCGCAGAAGATTTCCGCCGCTTCAGGCTCATCGGCGAGTTCTACCGCCACATCGGCGACATGCTGGCCTATGCCAATGATGTCCTGACACCGCGGGATCGCCCCAGTCTCTTCAAAGATAAGTTCACCCCGGTCAAAAGGCTGATCGAACGCGCGCTGGCCTGAGCCGGCCCTGAAAAATCATTGTGGCCGCTCCAGCGGCCAAGATCCCTCCTCCGTCGGGACAAGGCTTGCTCCCACGCTGGAGCGTGGGAGCCAGAGAAACAATCGTCGAAGGCTGCGGATTCTTCGGGATTGCGGCAAAACAGAGGCCGCATAAATTTACGTAGCGCCCGGATCTCCTGGGGCAGCCGCCCTTCCTCATAGAAGCGAAACAGGAGATCCTGGAGGTTCAACCAGCGATCGGGACCAATGCCGAACCCCGCCGCCGTCAACCGCTCTTGCAGTTCAGGCAATCGCTCCACCCAGAGAGACAGGGGGTGCCGGTGCAGGATCTCAGGACAAGGCAGCATGGGGGTAGTGGTTAAGGTTTAAATGGAAACAGTGCCACTCGCCGTGTATTGGGCACGCCACAGGTTGCACTCCCTCTCCCACCGAGGGTGTCGTAAAAGGTGACGCCCGACGTAGCGCAGGCGTCTCGCCTGCATGGTTTGGGGATAGGCCACCCTTTTTTCGTTCCCACGCGCTGCGTGGGAAGCTGGAAGCTCCGCGCCGCGGAGAGCATCAGGCCGGTGGTATACACGGGAATCAAACCTGCCGGCTGTCCGGCGTTATCCGGTGCGGCCCGGAAGGCGTCTGCTCTGGGCGTTGCCGACAGCTGGTGATGGGGTCCGTAAGCCGTCTGAAAGACGGCGGTCCCAGCCGGACTCGCGTCCCCGGAACCGCCGACATCTTGTCGGCCCCTGGGACCGCCGACATCTTGTCGGCTCCCGGGACTACCGATATTTCGTTGGCCCTTCCGGCTATCGGGGAGGACCTGAATACCGAGTTGCCGGTCCAAATGGTCATCAGTCAGGCTTAGTTTTCTCGTTCCCAGGCGCTGAGACTGTGAAAGTATTCGTTTTCCCCGAAAACGGTGGGGTTAAGCCACCATATTTCACACTAAATTCTGTCTCATGTGGGATTTAAGAGAAGTATTTTCGGCTTAAAGTAGATAATTGTGTTGTGCTGTCCCTATGGCTTCGAAAATCCAGTGATACTTTCACAGTCTCGCTGCGTGGGAACCAGAGACCGGGAGCGGGGCTTTTACGACCCCCTCCCGCCGGGAGAGAGCCTGCCCCGAGCGCAGCGAGGGGGCCAGGGAGAGGGGATCAAATCAAGCAACGGGGCATGATGAATCGCTCTACGTTAACCATTTAAAAATTTACCACTACCGGGAATTCATCTAGGGGATCATGCTGCTGGCTCCCACGCTCCGGCGTGGGAGCAAGCTTGTCCCGACGGAGGAGGGATCTGACGCTCCAGCGTCGCCAAGCGACCCCTGTAGCGCAGCATCTCGCCTGCAGGCGGGACGCCTGCGCCACCTAGGCCGGTAAAGCCCGTAGCCTGTAGCCCGTAGGGCGGGTCAGGCGCGTGCGCCAAGCGCCGCGATTGCCGCGGCGGTGGGCGCGCCGTCACCCGCCGGATGGCAGCCCGTAGGTCGGGTCCGACCAGGGATGGCCACCACCCGACAGGGGTGGCTGGCATACTTTTGCGACACCCTCGGCGGGAGAGGGGCGGGCTGTCCCGCGGCCTTATGAGAGGCCACCGGATAATTTTTCTTATCCTCAATATAACCCTAAAGTGAATAATTTTAGGGCACCTTGAAAAATATGGTATTCGTCAACGACACACCTGATTAATCAATAGGTTAGAGTCGCTTGATCGGCGAAAACACCCATCTTTCAAGGTGCCCTTTAGATAATCGTTCTTCGGGTTTAGAGGCTGTCTAAAAAAGGGCCGTAGGCCAGAGTCGGGGAGTCGGCTGGGTTGAGGAACGAAACCCGGCGTTTACGAGCAAGCCTGGTTTGCTTAGGTTGCGTCCCTCGACCCAGCCTACCGGATTAAAATCAATGGCTTAGTTTTTAGACGGCCTCTTAGGAAGAGTGAGATCGGCTCAAGAAAACAATGGCCTGTCATTTGACGAAAATTGCTAATCCCCGACCCCAAGCCATCGGTCCAGCACCCTGTGGACCGGCTCGGTCCCTGAGCGGGTTTGGGCCGAGAAGAGCTCGACCCGGATGCGCCCTCCAGTGGCAGCGACGGCCTTTGCGACCCGCTCCCGCTCGGCGCGTGCCGCACTGCGATTGAGCTTGTCGCTCTTGGTCAGCAGCAGGAGCAGCTCCAGCTCCGCCCGCCGGCCCCATTCGAGCATCTGCCGATCGAATGCCGTCAGCGGATGGCGGATGTCCATGACCACCACGAGTCCGGCTAGGGACTGCCGCCGTTCGAGATAGGACGCCATCAGCCGTTGCCACTGGAGCTTCACCGCCTCGGAGACCTTGGCGTAACCGTATCCGGGCAGATCCACCAGGCGTCGGGTCTCGTCCAGCGCAAAAAAGACCACTTGCTGGGTCCGCCCCGGTGTCTTACTGGTCCTGGCGAGCTGCCGGCGGTGGCAGATGGTGTTGATGGCGCTGGATTTACCGGCGTTGGAACGTCCGGCAAAGGCGACTTCCCGGCCCTGATCCGGCGGCATTCGATCCATCTCGGCCACGGCCGTAACAAAGCGGGCACGCTGGTAAAAAGGGTTGATGGAAGACTTGGGATTCTGTCCGTTACCCATGGATTTTCCGCCGTGCTGCATATCGCTTGTAGCGGCCGGTACAGATGCTCTCAACTACCGATAGCATTGAGCGAGCAGAATCCTCACGGAAGAGTTAGCCGCAAATCAACGCAAATGGACGCAAATTGAATCGGCCCTGATTTGCGTTTATTTGCGTTGATTTGCGGCTAAAAAAGAGGCGTCCCCACCATAACCGCAATCTAGCCGGCTAAATGATATGGCTCGAATCTCTTAACTGTCAGGCCCCACGCCGCCAGTGACCGGATCTACCTCCCGCTTTCTCGAGCAAACGGACGGACTCGATGCACATGCCCCGGTCCACGGCCTTGCACATGTCGTAGATCGTCAGCAGGCTTATCTGTACCGCACACAGGGCCTCCATCTCGACCCCGGTCCGGCCCCGGGTCTCCACCACCGCGCGGCAATGGACCGCCGGTTTCTCGGTGAGGGGTTCGAGGTCGATTGCGATCTTGGTCAAGGCCAAGGGGTGACACAGGGGCACCAGATCGGCGGTCCGCTTGGCCCCCATGATGCCGGCGATCCGCGCGATTGCCAGCACATCGCCCTTCTTGTGGCCGCCACTGCGGATCAAGGCCAGGGTCTCCGGCTCCATGCGGATCAGACCCTCGGCCACGGCTATGCGATGGGTGACATCCTTAGCGCCCACGTCCACCATGTGGGCCGCTCCGGATTCATTGAAATGGGTCAGATCGCTCATCTGCCGCGCTTACGCTTTCTTAGAGGGATTGATTATTAAGGTCCGGCTTGCTGGTTCTATTGGCCTCTCCGCGGACCATCGCCCCGAACACACGAACATTGGTCATGCTGTGCCTACAGGCCAGCTCCAGAATCTCCTGACTGTGTGCTTTAATCCAAGAGCTCATCGGTTGGTCCCTAAATCAAACGCCAATCAGCTTGCCGAAATGGATCTTTGCTTGACCCTTCTGGTATCGCGTTGGATTCACCTCGCGAAAAGGCCCTCTCTCGGATTGCGCATCGTTCGGCCTATAAACATGGCCCTTCTTCGTTCTCGTGGTGACGATCACGAGCTCGAAATATGGGTCAAAAACCGTATCGTCCGGGTAGTGGGTGGCAATCAACGACAGGGTATAAGCCACAAACGCCTCGGAGTTCTTCAATTGGGCCTCTGTTTCCCTGAGCCTCGGTTTATCGGATTTGAGATCCAATATCATAACGCACCATTTCCGTTTGAAGCGACTGACGATGACGAGGTCACACCCTTTGTTTACGAACTTATGTGTCGGGTCCAAGTAACAGGACAATTGCTTGAAGCAAACTCTGCGGCTTTTATCGTTCGGTATATGATCGAGCGTAAAAGTAACACTGTCTGCTGGGACGCCGGAAATGTCGAGCGTTTTGATCTTTGCTTCTCTGGCACGTTCCTTTACCCTGAGGATCCCGTTACCATCGGGTGGGGGCAATAAGATATCTTTGTTGAGGATCTTCTTCAGGATCTTTAGCGTATCCATCATTGCCGATCTTCCATGGCGTAGTAGATCTCATCGGACAAGGCATTCGCCTCGTTGATAAGCTCATCGAATAATTTGAAATCTACGCCATGTTCATCCACATTGAAGGCTTCGATTCGATGCCGACTCGAAACCGTATAAGCACGCACTTTTTCCGGGCGCAGAATATCATCCTCTAAGATTTTATATCTCTCCATGATTGCTTCCTTACCCGATATGGAACTACTCAACATAATCAGGTTATTGATCTCCCGAACCAGGAAATCACTGTGAGTAGTGATGAGAACCCGCATCCCACAGTTAACCATACGTGCCAACAGGCAAGCCATGTGTCGTTGGTTGTCAGGATGAAGATTCAGCTCCGGTTCGTCGATTATCAGAATATCTCCATCTTGGGCTAGATGCCGAATGTAGAAGTCCATGAGAAAAAGGGACTTGATGGATGAAGAAGCCATATAGACAGGCAAGGTCACCTTGTCCCGCCCACGTTCCTTGCGCGGCGCGTAGATAACCTGCTTATTCATGCTCTTGAATGAGCCGTCGGTCAATTTCAGCAATGCATCGACCACCCCAGAATCTGGTTGGTCGTTATCTCGAAAATGGCTCTTGCGTTTACAGAGGGAATCATAATCTCGTACCACGTCGATATTATCCTTTATCGGCTCCGCATAGCGTGACCGCAGGGTGTTCAGGAGTGCGATGGGGTTTAGCTTCTCCGAATCGGCGAGATGATCGAGCAGCGCACTCTTGCTGTAGTCCAGCTCTTTGTAGAAGAGGGAAATCCCTGTACGCTCGGAGGTTATGACAAATGGAGTTGGTACTAGCGTATCGAATAATGCATCTGCAATGTGCTCAGAAAGAATATCTTGGAGAATTTCCTTCGGGATAGTGCTGCTGCTGTCGGATTGGAGAACCACATCCAATGTCTCCGTGCCTTCCTTCTTGGCGAATCGAATCATCTCCTTACCGCTGAATTTCACTCCGCCCTTGAATTCGGAATCCGAGACGAAGGCATAATCTTCGATCTCCAACCCGACGGTCGAGTGGGCGAAGTATTCGTCCGTCGTGTTGAAAAAGCGAGGGAGACCGCGCGAGAAGTTTTTACCGGCGCGCGCCAAGATCTTCACCACATCCTGAGCGTAGCGCCGCAGATCGACGCTACAAACGCCTGTCTCATAGAGCTGGTCCAGGGATTTCTGGTCAAGCCGGATTCCGGCGACCCGCCGGAGGTATTTTAGAAAACCATAGATGGTGTAACTCAAATAGGTCTTACCGACGTTATTGCGACCGCAAATAACCGTGAGATCCCCAAGCGTTATCTCGCCATCATCGACGTACCCGATATTCTTGAAAGTGAATTTCATTGCGATCCCGGCAGTGTATTATTGAAGGGTGTCTCGGCACTGGCCTTCAACCGACATGGGATTGTCGACATTCATCGTTCTGAGGCCCGGTTACGACGCTGTTCCGCGTGATGTTAAGTTGTGGCCCGGCGAACCGGACCTAGGGGGTAGGCTGTGCCCCTAATTGCCGTAGATCGTCAAGAGGCTTATCTGCACCGCGCACAGGGCCTCCATCTTAGGAAGGCTTTTTACTAGCTATCAGGTTACAGCTCGTAAACGCTGGGTTTCGTTCCTCAACCCAGCCTACCGCTTGGCATAACCGGAGTGTCGGCCAAGGGGCACAAGCCCGCCGCCGCTTTGGATTTGGCGACACCTCCGTTCCAAGTAAGGGCGCTGTGGCCAGGGGAAAGCGCCGTCGCCGCGACGCGGGTGAAACCTCAAGTGCCCGGATTCCCGGTAACCGCCGTTGGTATCCCCGTGGTCGAGGTTGGATTCGGACGCGCCGCTTTGCCGGCGCACTCCAAAGCAGTCCGGAATCCATAAAGAGCCAAACGAAAATGGCGACACGACCCCATGAGGGCGCGCATCGCCATCTTCCCTGCCCTTATCCCTCTCCCGGCGGGAGAGGGATATCAGGAGTGCCCGTGGCAAGCCACCGCTTACAGCAAGGGAGTCGCCGGCAGCACGGGCACGATCAGCAAGGCGACGATGTTGATGATCTTGATCAGGGGATTGACCGCCGGACCTGCCGTGTCCTTGTAGGGGTCGCCCACGGTGTCACCGGTGACCGCGGCCTTGTGGGCCTCGGAGCCCTTGCCGCCCAGGTTGCCGTCCTCGATGTACTTCTTGGCGTTGTCCCAGGCCCCACCGCCGGTGGTCATGGAGATGGCGACGAAGAGGCCCGTGACGATGGTACCGATGAGCAAGCCCCCCAGGGCCTCCTTACCCAGCAGCAACCCGACGACCACGGGTACCAGCACGGGCAACAGAGACGGGATGAGCATCTCCCTGATGGCATCCTTGGTGAGCATATCCACAGCCTTGGAGTAGTCAGGCTTTTGCTTGTGCTCCATGATGCCCGGCATCTCGCGGAACTGACGGCGCACCTCGTTGACGATGCCCCCCGCCGCGCGGCCGACCGCTTCCATGGCCATGGCCCCGAACAGGAAGGGCACCAGGCCGCCGATGAACAGCCCGATGATGATCATGTGATTTTCGAGGCTGAAATTGAGCTGAGTCCCACCGCCCAGGGCATGGGTGTAGTCGGCGAACAGCACCAACGCGGCCAGCCCGGCGGAGCCGATGGCGTAGCCCTTGGTGACGGCCTTGGTGGTGTTGCCGACGGCATCCAGGGGATCGGTAATGCCGCGGATCTTCTCGTCCAGCTCGGCCATCTCGGCGATGCCGCCGGCGTTGTCCGTAATGGGACCGAAGGCGTCCAGGGCGACGATGATGCCGGTCATGGAGAGCATGGAGGTAGCGGCGATGGCGATGCCGTAGAGGCCCGCCAACTCATAGGCACCCCAGATGGCGGCACACACGGCCAACACGGGGGCGGCGGTGGACTTCATGGCCACACCCAGGCCGGCGATGATGTTGGTGGCGTGTCCGGTCTGAGAGGCATCGGCAATATGCCTCACCGGGTTGAACTCGGTGCCTGTGTAGTACTCGGTGATGAACACCATCAGGCCAGTCAGGACCAGGCCGATGACGGCCGCGCCGTAGAGGCTCCATTGGCTGTATGTCACCTTGTCGATCGTGATGGTTTCCGGCACCAGCCACAAGGTCACGGGGATGAAAAGCACCAAGGCAATGCCGCCGGCGACCGCCAGGCCCTTGTAAAGGGCCGACATGATCTTGGTATCGCCTTCATGGGCCTTGACGAAGAAGGTGCCGATGACGGAGGCGATGATGGACACGCCGCCCAACACCAGGGGATAGATCACGGCGTCCGTGCTCCCCACCAGCAGGGAGCCCAGCAGCATGGTGGCGACCACCGTCACCGCATAGGTCTCGAACAGGTCGGCGGCCATGCCGGCGCAGTCGCCCACGTTGTCGCCCACGTTGTCGGCGATGACCGCGGGGTTGCGGGGATCGTCTTCGGGAATCCCGGCCTCGACCTTACCCACCAGGTCCGCGCCCACGTCGGCGCCCTTGGTGAAAATGCCGCCCCCGAGTCGGGCGAAGATGGAGATCAGGGAGCCGCCGAAGCCCAGGCCGACGAGCGCGTGCAGGATACCCTTCTCCTCGACGCCTATGGCGCTGAGGATCACGTAATAACCGGCCACGCCCAGCAGGCCCAGCCCTACCACCAGCAGGCCGGTGATGGCGCCGCCGCGAAAGGCCACCTGCAGCGCGGCGTCGAGCCCCTTGTTGGCAGCCTCCGCCGTGCGCACGTTGGCCTTGACCGAGATATTCATCCCGATGTAACCGGCGGCACCGGAGAGGATGGCGCCGATCACGAAGCCGATGGCCGTATAGAGGTCCAGAACGAAGAATAGAATGACGGCCAGGATGATGCCGACGATCCCGATGGTGGTGTACTGGCGGTTGAGATAGGCCTTGGCGCCTTCCTGGACGGCGCCGGCGATCTCGCGCATGCGGTCGTTGCCGTCCGGCAGGGCGAGAATCCATTTAACGGACCAGATGCCGTATCCCAGGGCGAGGGCGCCGCACAGGAGAGCAAAGATGGAACCTTCTGACATTTGGGTTGACTCCTCTTCGGGTTTCTCGATTGTCGATTCTAGGGTAGATAAGGGGATGACAGGGGGCTCGCCCCAATGCCGTTAAATTTAAGCGTAACTGGCGCTGTTTTTTTTCGCCCTCTCCCCAACCCCTCTCCCGGCTGGGGAGGGGCTTTGCGACACCCTCCCGCGGGGAGAGGGGCTGTGAGGCTTAACTTAATGGCATTGGGGCGAGCCCCCCCGGTTCCCAACGTCCGCTTTATTGGAGCTCGAACGCAGCCAGCTTTTTGGGCACCGGTGCATTCTTCAAGGTGACGTATTTGGGCATCCCCTTCTCATAGGGCGGGTAATCCTCGCCCTGGATCAGCGGATACAGATACTCGCGGCACTTGTCGGTGATGCCGTAGCCATCCTCGGTGATGAAGTCGTTGGGCATGAACTTCTCTACGTTGGCCACCTCCGACAGGGGCGCCTCGCCGACCTCCCAGATGTAGGGATCCGACGATTTGCGTACCACCGTGGGCATGATGGCATTGTGGCCCTTGAGTGCGAATTCCACCCCGGCCTTACCCAGGGCATAGGCCTGTTCCACATCGAATTTGGCGGCCAGGTGGCGCGCTGCCCGTTGCAGGTAATCGGCCACCGCCCAGTGGAACTTGTAGCCCGTGGCCTCCTTGATCATGTTGGCGACCACCGGCGCCGCCCCACCGAGCTGGGCGTGACCGAAGGCGTCGCGGGTACCCTGCTCGGCCAGGAAGCGCCCATCCGGCCAGTGGCAGCCCTCGGATACGCAGACGGTGCAGTAGCCGAATTGCTCGACCTTGGCCTTGACCGCCGCCAGGAACTTGTCCTGATCGAACTCCACCTCCGGGAACAGGGTCAGGACCGGGATGCCCTGATCCGCCACCAGGGCGCCGGCCGCAGCGATCCAGCCGGCGTGGCGGCCCATGACCTCGATGACGAAGATCTTGGTGGAGGTGGCGCACATGGAGCGTACATCGAAGGAGGCCTCCAGGGTGGAGGTGGCGATGTATTTGGCAACCGAACCGAAGCCCGGACAGTTGTCCGTAATGGGCAGGTCGTTGTCCACCGTCTTGGGTATGTGGACCGCCTGGACCGGATAGCCCATGGCATCGGAGAGCTGGGAGACCTTATAACAGGTATCCGCGGAGTCGCCGCCGCCGTTATAGAAGAAGTAGCCGATGTCATGGGCCTTGAAGACCTCGATCAGGCGCTCGTACTCACGCTTGTTGGCTTCCAGGCTCTTGAGCTTGTAGCGGCAGGAGCCCAAGGCGCCGGAGGGCGTGTGACGGAGGGCCGCGATCTTTTCGGCGGCCTCCTGGCTGGTGTCGATCAGATCCTCGGTCAGGGCGCCGATGATGCCGTTGCGTCCGGCATAGACCTTGGCGATCTGGTCCGGATGCTGGCGGGCGGTCTCGATCACCCCGCAGGCGGAGGCATTGATCACGGCGGTGACTCCGCCGGACTGGGCGTAGAAGGCATTTTTCGCGGTCATGGTTTCCCCTTTGCTAGTCTTCTAAGGACAGGTTGTTCCCGATCACCGCCCTAACCGCGGGCAATGATCAAGGTGTCGGGACGCGCCCGGCCATGGGCGCCTTAGAGGCTGTCTAAAAACTAACCTATTGATTTTCTACTGGCATTGACTTTCGGCTGGCTCCCCACGCTCCAGCGTGGGAGCAGACCTGGTCCCGACGGAGGAGGGATCTGACGCTCCAGCGTCGATTAAGCGCCTCGGTAGGCTAACCGCCAACGCCTATCAGTACAGAGGAGCTGAGTCCACGGGAGCGGACAAAACGGCGTTCCCACGCTGGAGCGTGGGAACGAGCGCGGAATTTACAGATTTTATGCCCTAAAATCAGTATCTTAATTTTTAGACAGCCTCTTAGCTTCGCTTGGATTCGATATCCCCGTGCTCCTCGGCGGCATGGTCGGCCTGGGCCTGGAGCAGGGAGACGACACACTCGGACAGATCGTCATACTCGTTCACCCCGGTGCCGTACTGTTGGTATCCCCGGTAGAAGAACTGGCAGCGGTAGTTGCGGTCGCCGGTCTTGAAGACGACAAAGTTACAACCTTGGCTATCGTGCCAGAACACCACCGGGCAGCTGGTCAGCTCCCGGTCCGACGGGTGGAGCCGGATCTCGGCGTCGGCGAGCTGGAGCTCCAGGTCGCGATCGTAGCGCTCCTTGAGGGTGGTCTCGAGGATCCAGCGCTCGGTATCCGAAATATCGGGGATCTCGGCCATAGACAATAAATTCGGTGGGATACGGCTCACTGCCTATCCCAGGATGCGGTCTCCAAGGCTAGCTACAGGAGAGTACGGGACCAAATCAAAGATTCAAGTGCCGGGATGTGGGAGGCACTCCAGCCGACCCAGGCTGCGAGATGAGGAGTCTACCATGGATTTGCTAGGTTTCAGGTCCCGTCTCATCCCTTGCCGGAGATGGGCACCGCTTGCGGGCAGTCGCGTTTCCACCGGCAGGTGTTGGGTCGCCTTCCAGCGGGCAAGGTATCGGCCGAGGTTGCCGCGTCACCGGCGGAGCAACACTAGGAGGCGTTTGGGGTGGAACAGGACGGGGATTCCGAATGTTGCGCGGAAAAACCGGGGATTCCGACCGGTCACTGCCAACCGATCACGCCGTAGCCGCGTTCGCTCAGACAGCGGTTCACAAAGCCCCGGAAGGTCTGCGAGGGCTTACCGGCGCGTAGGGCACCTCTGACCAGGCCGGCGGCACCACCAGCGGCGGCGCCCGCAAGCGCCCGGTTACCGGCGTCTTTCTCACCGTCCCGAACCAGTCCCCAGGCACCCGCAGCCGCCCCCCCGATCACCCCGCCGGTGGCCGTATCGCGCGCCACGTCCGTGCCGCCATAGACGGGCGCACCGAAGTCCTTGGCCGACCGCAGACAACGGTCCACGTCCGCATGGGCCCGGGCCTCGCCGACCGAGTGGAAGTGGGCGTTCGGATACAGCACCGGTCGCCGCCCCCCCGCGCATCCGACCAGCACGAGGAGACTCAGCACCAGGATGGGCACGCCGAATCGTTTGAAGTTGCTTGTCATCATGGGGATAGTATAGACGGATACCGGTTTGCCCACTACTAGGACGGCGCCTCGGGCCGGGCTACCGAATAATCATCACGGCTGAAACATCACCTAGGGTAATGGCTTAGAGCCCTACGGTTGGTGCCATCCCTGGCCCTGGATTCCGGCCCGCTTTGGAGTGCGCCGGCAAAGCGGCGCGACCGAATCGAACCTCAGCGACGGGGGATACCAACGGCGCTTGCCAAGAACCTGGGCCTCAGGTTCCACGCGCGCCGCGGCGACGGCGCTTTCCCCTGGCTGCAACGCCTGGCCGGGGATAGAGGCTCGCCAAATCCAAAGCGGCGGCGGGTTTGCAGGGTACCTGCCGGCCCCCCCGGTTACACCAGGTAGCGTGGGTTTCTACCAATGCCGGGATAAGGTCGCCGCCGCACTCCAAAGTTTCCGCTGGACCGCTCCGGATCAATTGCCTACCGGTTTCCTCCTCTCACAGGTGTGGGGAACGGATTTTTCCTATAGGAAATTCCACTCACACCCGCTCCCTTGCCTATGCCCACGGGGCAGGTCACTCGCCCGCATAGCTCGCCGGGACGGCAATTCCCGGTGAGCTGTGCGGGCTAGACGCGCCGTAACCTGACGGAGAACCACGCATGGACACGAATCCATACGAATTCGTGTTATTCGTGTGAATTCGTGGTTCTCCCCCTAACCTGATTCGATTACCCCGGCCTGCGCCCGAGGTACTACGACTCCGGCTCCAGACTCGTGTATTGCTGCAGGATCCGGTCGTACTGGTCGAATCCGACGATCTGGCGGATGGTGGCGAAGTCGACGCTCCGCTGGGGGAGGTCTCCTGTCGCGAGTCCACGCAGGGTCTCTTGCATGGCATAGACCGTGCTGTTGAGCAGGGCCAGCGGATAGGCGGCGATCCGGTAGCCGATCTCCCGGAGGCGCTGCGGTGACAGCACCGGGGTGACGCCCCCCGCCAGCATGTTGGCCATCTTGGGGCCTGGGGTCTGGGTGCAGAAGTCGATCATCTCGGCCTCGTCCTGGGGGGCTTCCAGGAACAGGATGTCCGCGCCCAGATCGGCGAACGCCTGCATGCGCCACAGAGCCTCGGCAAGGCCGTCAGTGGCGCGGGCGTCCGTGCGGGCCATGATGAGGATGTCCGCCCCCTGCTCTCTGGCATCCACGGCCGCCTTGATGCGGGACAGGGCCTCGGGGCGCTGCACGATCTCTTTACCGCGGGTGTGGCCGCAGCGCTTGGGGGCGAGCTGGTCTTCGATCATGATGGCGGCGAACCCGGCGCCGGCATAGCCCTGCACGGTGCGCCGCACGTTGGCGGGGTTGCCGTAGCCGGTGTCGCCGTCGCCGATGACGGGGAAAGAGACGGCATCCAGGATGCCGCGCCCCTGATCGAGCATTTCGGCATAGGAGATGAGGCCGGTGTCCGGCAGGGCCAGCCGCGCCGCCGCTACCGCGAAGCCGCTCATGAAGGTCAGGGGAAAACCGGCCTGCTCGATGAGCCGCGCCGAGAGGGCGTCGAAGCAGCAGGGCATGAGCAGCAGGTCGGGCCCCGCGAGGAGCTGTCGCAGTCTGTCGACGGAGGTACTCATACTAACCCGCATATCTCACTGTTATCCGCAGATTACGCAGATTTTCGCAGATTCTTTGCTTTGTTCACTCGGTAAGCGGAATCCAACGAGGGTAGGTGGTCAACTTCAGCACCAAGGGCCTCCAATTCTTGCGTGGTGTTTCAACCTTGTTGTTTCTGGTGTAGAGGGCACCGTGAAAGATCCCAGGGCGGAAACTTTATCAAAGTTCCCTCTACTCGGTAACAACAAAATTAGAACACTATCCAATTCCTAAGTGTATAGTCTTCTTGAGAAATCTGCGCGAATCTGCGTAATCTGCGGATCAAAAAGATTTTTTTGGGTTTTGCACCACCGCCTTGGGTCTGCTGGGGATCGGGAGTTCGCCTTACCCTAAAAAAGGGCGGCAACAACCGCCCTTTGGGGTCCGATCGGCCGGTATCAGCCCTTGGCCCAGTCTCCGAAGTTGTCGGTGGTCTTCTCTTCGCCGTCGGAGTAACCGGCCTCGTAGGCCTTGGTCAGCCGCTGCTCTTCCCGCTTGGGATTCTGCAGGAATCCGCACTGCCAGCCTTGGATGTACTCGTCGTCGACCCCCATCTGCTCCATCTTGGTTACGGCGTCGTAGTAAAACTGATTCATATCCGATCTCCGAGCATTGCTGATGTTCAGGCCTTAAGGGCCTTCGTTTTACGGTATCCGCGCCGGCAGGCCCCCGTCGCCGACCCTCTGACGACAACCGGCCTGTGTATCCGCCGCATGTCCCTCATCGCAGCGACAGCCCCGCCACGACCGTAGCAGCCGACAACCGGGGCACGGAAAAATCGAAGGATACTTCATTTTTCCAGTGCCTACCAGTGGGCTACTATTTTCCAATGTTGCACTCCTTTTTTCTCCTTTCTACGCTTCATCGCCATGCTGCTAATTTCTTCTCGAAAGAAGTCAAGGGCACCTTGAAAAATACGATTTTTCGTCAAAGCACGTTTGAATAATCAATGGGTTAGAATAGCCTGATTGGTGAAAACACCTATTTTTCAAGGTGCCCACAATCGGCTGGAGATAATTCAGGCGGTGAAAAGCAAGCAGCTTCGTCACTATTTTTCCGCTGCAAAGGTATTTTCACATACGGCAGCATAAATTCCGGAATGTTTGTTTGCGACTATCGACATCCCCATTCCTGTTCCGCATACGAGAATTGCACGATCAAACTCTCCACTACTTATACGCTGAGCAACTTCATCAGCGGTGTTATAATATGGAGTAAGATCCAAGGGATCATTACCGGTGTTGTTTGTGATTGATCAATCGCTGTTTTTCGTTTGCCTTTTCCCCCAAGCCCCCTTGCTGTGCTCGGGGCAGGCGCTCTCCCATAGAGGGTGTCGCAAAAATCATTTCGAACCACAGAGAACGCAGAGAACACAGAGAAAGGAATCGGCCAATGCTCTACGTTCTCTGTGTCCTCTGTGGTTTAAATTTCACAGACTGGCAGCTGACGCCACCGCTTTTGCGACACCCTCCCACAGGGAGAGTGTCGAAAAAGCCCCGCTCCCGGTCTCTGGTTCCCACGCAGCGCATGGGAACGAGAAAACTAAGCCTGACTGATGACCATTTGGACCGGCGACTCGGCATTCAGGTCCTCCCCGATAGCCGGAAGGGCCAACGAAATATCGGTAGTCCCGGGAGCCGACAAGATGTCGGCGGTCCCGGGCCGGCTGGGACCGCCGTCTTCCAGACGGCTTACGGACCCCATCACCAGCTGGCGGCAACGCTCAGAGCAGACGCCTTCCGGGCCGCACCGGATAACGCCGGACAGCCGGCAGGTTTGGCTCCCGTGTCTATATCCGTCACCCGTGAATATTTCGCCGCGATGCACGCCCCTCGCACCCGCTAGCCGCGTTGCGACTCGTCGCCATAGGGCCTGGCTATTCCTCCTCGCCGCGCCTTGCGCTCGGGCACGATTGGCACACCTCGCTTACCGAAATATTCACGCGCGACGGGTATCCGAATGCTGGACACCGGCCCGATGCTCTCCGCGGCGCGGAGCTTCCAGGTTCCCACGCAGCGCGTGGGAACGAGAAAGACCGCGTTGGGCGTCACCTCTTACGACACCCTCCCGCCGGGAGAGGGGCTTTTACCACACCCTTGGCGGGAGAGAGGCTCTGAGACTTGACTTGATGACGTTGTTCCATACCCTAACTATCGAGGAAGCCTTCTAAACATGCGTCCCGCCCAGCTGCTTCGCATCCTGGATCAGGAGTTTCTCAGTACCTCCGCAGGCCATCACACCCCGGTCATGTTGTGGGGTCCTCCGGGCGTGGGCAAGTCCCAGATGGTGGCCCAGATCGCCGCTGCACACCAGACCCCTGTCATCGATATCCGGCTTTCCCAGATGGAGCCCAGCGATCTGCGGGGCATTCCCTTCCGGGTCGGGAATCACGTCGAGTGGGCGGTTCCCGCGCTCCTGCCGGACGCGGAACGCCATGGTCCCCAGGGTATCCTGTTTCTGGACGAGATCACCTCGGTGCCACCGGCGGTGTCGGCGGCGGCCTACCAGCTGATCCTGGACCGGCGTCTGGGGGAGTACCAGGTGCCCGACCACTGGGCCATCTTCGCCGCCGGTAATCGTCAGGGAGATCGGGGCGTGACCTACACCATGCCGGCGCCCTTGGCCAATCGGTTTTCCCACTTCGAGGTCGATACCCACCTGGACGACTGGGTGGCCTGGGCCTATGCCAACGGCATCGATGAGCGGATTATCGGGTTCCTGCGCTTCCGTCCCGAGCTCCTGTTCAACTTCGATCCGGCCCACAACCCGGTGGCCTTTCCGTCTCCGCGCTCCTGGGAGTTCGCCCACCGGGGTCTGCGCAAGTTCGAGGACCAACCCGAGCTGCTGCGGGGTACCCTGCAGGCCTGCGTCGGACCGGCGGCGGGGATCGAGCTCCACGCCTTCATCACCAGCCTGGACCAGATGCCCGATCTGGATGCCATCCTGGCCGGCGACGAGGTCCCCGTCCCCACCGCGATCGACCTGCAGTACGCGGTCGCCGCCGCCCTGGTGGGCCGGGCCATCCGCGCCGCCGGCAGCGACTCCGCCACCCAGGTCATCGACAACATCCTGGTCTATGCCGGGCGCTTTCCCCAGCGCGAGATGGGCGTCATGCTGGTCTCCGACCTGCACCGGGCGATTGGCGACGCACTGTTCCAGGTCCCCGCATTCGCCGCCTGGGCCCAGGCGGTGGCGGACATCATGATCGACCACTGAGCGGGCAGCCGGCACCCATGGCGGTCGATACCCAGGCCATCGAGACCAAGCTCGCGGCGGCACGTACCCGCCTGATCCTGGACCAGCCCTTCCTCGGCGCCCTGGTGCTGCGCCTGCCCATGCACCCGGCCGATCCTGCCTGGTGTCCGACCACCGCCACCGACGCCCGGGCCTTTTACTACAACCCCGAGTATATCCGCCAGCTGAGTATCGAACAGACCCAGTTCATGCTCGCCCACGAGGCCCTGCACTGTGCCCTCTCCCACTTCGCCCGCCGCCGGCACCGGGTGCGGCATAAATGGGACCTGGCCTGCGACTATGCCATCAATCCCCTGCTGATCGACGAGGGCCTTACTCCCCCGCCCCATACCCTGCATATACCTCTGTACAAGGGCATGACGGCCGAAGAGATATACCCGCTGATCGAGGACAACGATGCATCCCAGACCTTGGATAAGCACGCCTACGACCACGACAACCAGGGTCGGGGCAGCGACGGCGGCCTGCGGGAGGATGACCTGACGAACCGGCCGCAGGCGGCTAATCCCCAAGACGGGGAGCAGGCCGAAGACGGAAAGCAGGGCGACGCCCAAGCGCGGTCCGAGCCGGAATCCGGCGGGGGCGCCGCCGAGCCGGAACCCTTGCAGCCGGATGAGCAGGAGACCCTGAACGTCCAGTGGCAGCAACGCTTGGCCGGGGCAGCCCAACAGGCCATGCAGGCGGGCAAGCTGGGGGGCGAGCTGGCACGCATGATCGACCACCTGCTGCAGCCCCAGCTGCCGTGGCGCATGTTGCTGGCACACTACATGACGGCAGCGGCGCGGGATGACTACAGCTATATGCGCCCGTCCCGGCGCGAGGGGGATTTCATCCTCCCGACCCTGCGTAGCCATCAGCTCGAGCTGGTGGTGGCGGTAGACACCTCAGACTCCATCAAGGCGCGGGAGCTGGCGGAGTTCATCGCCGAGATCGATGCCCTCAAGGGTCAGGTCCGGGCCCGCGTCACCCTGCTGCCCTGCGACACCGAGCTGTGCGCAGGCGCGCCCTGGGTCTTCGAGCCCTGGGAGGAATTCACACCGCCCGAGGCGATCAAGGGCGGCGGTGGCACCAACTTTCGGCCCGTGTTCGATTGGATCGAGCGTACAGGTGTGCTCCCCGACCTCCTGATCTACTTCACCGACGCCCAGGGCGATTTCCCATCCGAGGCGCCGCACTATCCCGTCGTCTGGCTGGTCAAAGGCCGTTCGCAGATACCCTGGGGACAACGCATTCAGCTGAATTGACCGGGGCAAGCAATCACCAGCTACCAATCGCCGGCAGTGTAAATTGGGGTGAGGTCGAAACCCCAACATCTTTTTTAATCCGCAGATTACGCAGATTCTTACAGATTTTTTCGTTTTTTATCCTGTGAAAATCTGTTTAATCTGCGATAAAAGCTGCAAAACCGGAACCGTATAAGGATGGGCACAGAAATGCAGGTAAGACCCTGAAGTATCCCCACAAATCAGCCTCTGGCTCCCACGCTCCAGCGTGGGAGCAAATCCAGACGCTCCAGCGTCATGAAACCTGGCCGCTGGAGCGGCCACAACGGCATTCCCACGCGGGAGCGTGGGAACGAGCCATGAGGGCATCGTGGCCGCTCATTCGCTCCATAACTCGTTGTTTTAGATTGCAATAATGTGGGGATACCTCAGGGTAAGACCAGGATTGAAAGTCCAGTGGACCTTCTCAGTCTGTCGAGATAGGCTACCCCAGCTACCAGCTACCAGCTACCAGCTACCAGCTACCAGCTACCAGCTACCAGGAGGATTTTGTCGTGATGCTATACGAATTCAACCTGGCGACAGGGCCGAACCGAAAATCGGGGCGCTGTCAGCCGTTCTGGTGAGGCATGCGGGCTGCGAAAGACTGATCGGGGCATGAGGACAAGCGATGACAAGCACCAGAGAGACAATAACCAGAGAGGCAATGGTCGCCGGGATGTTCTATCCGGCGGATGCCCAGGAGCTGCGCCGAGCGGTCCGGTCCTTCCTCGCGGCCGCCGGGACCGCCGGAGCCAAGATCGCCGGCACTGAGAAGGATAAAACCGAGACACCGAAGGCCCTGATCGTTCCCCATGCCGGCTACATTTACTCGGGACCTGTCGCCGGCAGCGCCTATGCGCAGCTCGCCGCACGCGCCGGGGAGCTGTCACGCATCGTCCTGCTCGGGCCTTCCCACCGCGTCCCCTTCACCGGTTTGGCCTACAGTGCCGCCGAGACCTTTCTCACCCCGTTGGGATCCGTTCCCGTGGACCGGGAGGCGTTTGCAAAGGTCCGCGATCTACCGCAGGTCCGCTGCTACGAGGCGCCGTTCGAAGGCGAGCACTGTCTCGAGGTGCAATTGCCCTTCCTCCAGCTATCCCTGGAGGCGTTCCGCATCGTCCCCTTCCTGGTCGGCGCTGCCGCTACCGAAGCCACCGGTACTGAAGAAGTTGCTCAGGTCATCGCGCGCCTGTGGGGCGGCGAGGAGACGCTGATTGTGGTCAGCTCGGACCTCAGCCACTATTTGGACTACGCGCACGCCGTGGCCACGGACGCCGAGACCACCCGGGCCATCGAGGCCCTGCGTCCAGAGGCCATCACCCCCACCCAGGCCTGCGGCCACCTTCCCTTGGGCGGCCTGTTGCGCGAGGCACAGCGCCATGGCCTCAAGGCGCGGACCCTGGACCTGCGTAACTCCGCTGACACGGCGGGACCCCGCGACCAGGTGGTAGGCTACGGCGCCTATGCCTTCGAGAGATCATAGGCCACCGGGGAAGGTCAATCCCCCGACAGGTGGCCCTGCAGGCTCAGCCCCGTTCCGTGACGACGGTCCGATAGCAGCATGTCATTTGAACCACGGATGGACACGAATTGACACGAATCGGATTTTGCGCTGATGGGACTTTTGCGTGGTTCGTGTGATTCATACCCGTGAAGTATTGATGATGCGCTTAAGCAAGGTGGAAATCGAGAACTTCCGTGGTATCGGACACGCGGAAATCGAGCTGGATAGGGATGTTACCGTTTTGGTTGGTGAGAACAACACAGGGAAGACCAGCGTGCTGGAGGCACTACGGCTCTGCCTTGACGCAGTAAAGTCCGACAAGACGTGCAATTTCAGCGAGTACGACTTCTACCGGGACGAAACCTGTCAAGACCTCGCTTCATGCAAACCGATTGTCCTGACCCTGAGTTTTCTGGAGTCGGAGCAATATCCCTGGTTCGAGCCTATCATCCAGGCCCTCAACGATGTGATTGTCGGCAGCGATTACTCGGCGATCAAATTGCGGGTAACCGCCAGGTACGATGCCGACAGTGCCGAGCCGATTCAAAACTTGCGTTTCCTCGATGACGCCGGCAATGAAATGGTTGGCAAGAGCGGATTCATAAAGGACCTGCGCCGGTTGCGACCCTTCTTCTTCCAGACTGCCCTGCGCGCAGCAAAGGACCAGTTCCACGGGAAGTCCCCCTACTGGGCTTCGTTCCTGCGGAACAAGGACATTGACGATGCCACTCGGAAGGTTCTGGAAGGTGAGCTCTTTCAGGTCAACCAGAAGATCATCAATGCCCACGCCAGTTTCAAAGATGTCATTGACGAGATAAAGCAGATCTCGAAATTAGTTACCCTGGGTAGCACGAACGCGGTGACAGTCGATCCCGCACCACCTGATGTCTATAAGGCACTTCGCTATAACACCGATGTCAACCTGCCGACTACTTCCAATGCGAAAATCCCGATTCGAAGCCACGGAGAAGGCACCCAGAGCCTTTCCGTTCTCCTCCTGTTCAGCGCCTACCTGAAGACTCGCCTGCAGGCGGATGTCGACAAGCTTGCGGAACCGATTATCGCCGTCGAGGAACCGGAGGCCCATTTACATCCCAATGCCGTTCGGGCTACGTGGCGAATTCTGCGCGACCTTCCCGGTCAGAAGATCCTGGCCACGCACTCCGGGGACATTTTGTCGGAAGTGCCCGTGGAAAAGCTGCGGCGGTTGAGCCGTCATGACTCGACTACCGAATGCAAAGCTATCTCTGATGAACTGCTGACCGAGGAGGAGCGGCGCAAATTCAACCACCATGTCCGGCGGAATCGGGGCGAACTGCTCTTTGCAAGGTGTTGGCTCCTGGTCGAAGGCGAGACGGACGTATCCGTGTTCGCCGAGTGTGCCGAATTGCTGAAAATCGACCTCCATCGCCACGGGATTCGGATCGTAGAAATCAGTCAGGCCGGTGGTCCGGGGATCTTCATCAAGGTAGCGGACGCCCTGGGTATCGGTTGGCATTTGGTGGCGGATGGGGATGATGGAGGGGATAGGTACGTGAGAGCAGCAAAGAAGCTTCTTGGTATACGGTCGGATGCCGAACATATCTCAGTTCTTCCAGCATCCAATATGGATATCTTGCTGTGCCATTCCGGCTACGGTGATCCGTACCTTCCTGGTGTGGTTAAACAGAACGCCGATACTGGGGGGTCCTGGGACGCTGTCCTTGCCGAGATGAAAGAGACCTTCCCGAACAAGCCGGGACAAGCCCTGCGGGTAGCTCGGAAACTTAAGGATCGGTCCCGGCCTGAAATTACGGCCACAGAAGGAACGCGTGAGTATTGGGAAGAAATCTACCGGAATCTATCACCGCGGTTCTCAAAACCCGCGGCAGCCTTGGAGTCGATCATGCTTATGAAGGAGAAGGGTGAACAGGGGGTCCCCAACGAGGTGCAAGACATCCTCGATAGGTGCACAGATTTGGTGGCAGCGGACCAATGACCATTACCATCGACATGTTCAATACCAACCAACGCCAGGCCGTCAAGTGGGAAGGTGGCCCATTACTGGTGTTGGCGGGGCCGGGCTCGGGGAAGACCGCCGTCCTGACTTGGCGTATTGCCGATCTGATCAGGAATACCCTCGACGAAAGCTTCCGCATCCTCGGGCTGACATTCACGACTAAAGCAGCAAGCGAGATGCAGAATCGTATTCGTGACCTGCTTGGCGAGAATACCGGAAGGATCCAGCTCCGGACTTTTCACTCGTTCTGCACAGACCTCTTGCGCCAGCACGGAAGCCAATTGGGATTACGCCCGGACTTCTCCATCATAACCGATGACAAAGACCGGGTTGCGATTCTGGGAGAGCTTCGGGGTCGTAAAGACACCGAGATCGATAATCCCGAAGATTCGCTGAAAAAGATCGACATCATGTTCACGCGCGGCATCGGTGCCGACAAGTTGTCAGACCACTTCCCAGCCGGGCAGGAAGACAGCTGTCGTGCACTGCAAACCATCTTCCGTGGCTATGTGGAAAAGCTGGTGGACGAGAACCAGCTCGACTTCGGCTCCATGCTGCACTTCACCAGGGAGTTGCTTACAACCAAACCCCGCATTGCCAGGCAAGTCAGGACGGTGTATCCCTATGTGTGTGTCGATGAGTTTCAGGACACCAATCTCGCCCAGTACCGGGTGCTGCGGCTGCTAGTCCCTGACACGACCGCTAACCTCTTCGTGGTGGCCGACGACGACCAGATCATCTTTCAATGGAACGGGGCAGACCCCAAGCGGCTGAAGGAATTCGAACACGACTACCGACCACGGATCATCCAGTTGCCCGAGAACTATCGTTGTCCCGTGGAGGTCGTCGAGGTCGCGAACCGGCTTATCGCACACAATCCCAACCGGTACGGTTCGAAGGGACATGGCGTGTCGCACAAATATGAGGAAGGCGCGGTCAAGTTCAGATCCTATGAGGATTTCGATGCGGAAATCGCAGGATTGATCGCCGAGATTCGTCCCATACCGAAGAATCGCCGCGAATCATGTCTTGTCATCGCCCGCAGCAACAAGCTGCTGGCCCAGATACGGGAGGCTATGCACGGGGCCGGTGTGGGCGCGGAGATCGTGAGCAGACATCAGGATTTCGCGAGTCCTCTGATGCAACTCATGTATTACTCGTTGAAATTGGCCAACGCGCCGGATTCCCGCAGCATTCTCAACAAGCTTTGTTCGGCTGCGAATCGAGTGAACGGCATCACCCTGTCCGCGGAGGACGTGGTTGCCAAGGCGCAGGTCGAGGATCTGACACCGCTCCGGGCTTTCTTCTCCCTGGCAGCCGCAAGTGACACCCTGAAGACATTCGCTGAGAGAGGAAAGGTGTTGCTCTGTGACTCACTGGACTACCCGCTTTTCGTGGAAAAATCCTTCCAGGAACTCGATGCATCTTCAGACAAGGATGCCTATGCGGACTACGTCGATGACAAGGACAATTGGCAACGAATATCTGTAGAAATTCGCCGCTCGCATGGAGAAAAGGTGAGTCTTCATGTGTTTTTGCAGGAAATGGATCTGTCCCCGAAGGCAAAATCTCTGTCGAAGGATTGCGTAAGGCTCCAGACGGTCCACACGGCAAAGGGCGTGGAGTTCGACAATGTCTTCGTGATAGGGTTGACGGAGGATCAGTTCCCGACTTATTTCGCGATCAGGAATGGTGAAACCGCTATCCAAGAAGAACGCCGCAACTGTTTTGTCGCAATCACAAGATCTTCGAAAAACCTCTATTTGAGCTACGCGCACAACTACTTCGGATGGTCCAAAAGCCCGTCCAGGTTTTTGCAGGAGATGGGTTTGCTTGCTGGTTGACAGATGGCTATAGAGTGCTGTCTACGACTGTCTCCGGGTAGTGGTAATTTTTAAGTGTTAGAACATAGGGGTTGATTTACAGATTGGTAATACTCAATGTGCAGTGATGGTGTAATTTTCCCCTCGAAGAAGAAATAAGGTTCACCGGGAGGTTCATCACTACACATTAGGTACTACTAAAATCGTTTAATTTCTGCTTAATTGCCGCTTAAATGTCTTTAAATCGTGCAATCGACCCCGATCCGCTCGACCCGTCGCAGCGACGCACACTCCTGGCGCTGGCGAGGCAGTCGATCGCGCATGGGTTGGACCAGGGTGGTCCGCTGCCGGTCGTCCCGTCCGACTATCCCGCCGACCTTAGGGAGCGACGGGCGGCGTTTGTGACCCTGGAAACCGGAGGGACCCTGCGCGGATGCATCGGCCATTTGGAGGCCATCCAGCCCCTGGTGTCGGACGTGGCGGAGAACGCCTTCGCCGCCGCGTTCCGGGACCCCAGGTTCCGGCCCCTGACACGCCCGGAGCTGGCGCGGCTCTCCATCGAGATTTCGGTATTGACGCCGTCGCAGCCCCTTTCCTTCACCTCCGAAGAAGAACTGCTGCGGATGATCGAGCCGGGTCGGGATGGCCTGATCCTCGAGGCGGGGGCCGCCCGCGGGACCTTTCTGCCTACGGTCTGGGAGAGTCTACCCGAGCCCCGTGCCTTCCTGCGCCACCTGAAGCAGAAGGCCGGCCTCCGACCGGACTACTGGTCGGACCGGGTTCGGGTCAGGCGCTATCGAACCGAATCCTTTTCCGAATAGCGAATAGGGATTGGACATTGAACACCATCTCGCTCCCCAGTCTGTTCCTGTTCCTGCTGTTTCTGATCCTGCTCTCGGGCTTCTTCTCGGGCTCCGAAACGGCACTCATGACCCTCAACCGCTATCGCCTCAAGCACCAGGCGGAGCAGGGTCATAAGGGCGCCGTGCTGGCACGGGCACTGCTGGAACGCCCGGACCGCCTGATCGGCCTGATCCTGCTCGGCAACAACTTCGTCAATATCCTCGCCTCGGCGCTGGCGACCCTCATCGCCCTGCGCATCGGCGGCGAAGGGGCGATCGCCGCGGCGACCGGCATCCTGACCCTGGTCGTCCTCATCTTCGCCGAGGTCTCGCCCAAGACCCTCGCCGCCCTGCACCCCGAGCGCCTCGCCTACCCCGCCGCGTTCCTCTACACCCCGCTCCTGAAGCTCCTCCACCCCCTGGTGTGGTCCGTCAACCGGGTGACCAACGGACTGCTGGGGGCGCTTGGGGTGCGGCCGGAAGACGGGCGCGACAATGCGTTGTCGCGCGAGGAATTGCGCACCGTGGTCAGCGAGGCCGGGGCCATGATCCCGGAGCGTAGCCGGATCATGCTGCTGGCGATCTTGGATCTGGAAAACGCCACGGTGGAAGACATCATGATTCCACGCAACGAGGTCGATGGGATCGACCTCCGGGACACCGAGGAAGAGATCATCAACCGGCTCAAAAACGCCGCCTACACGCGACTGCCCCTGTTCGACGGCGATATCGACAGCGTTATGGGCATCATCCATGTGCGCGATGCCCTGCACGCCCTACTCGACAAGGGACTCGGCAAGACGCACCTGCGCGAGATCGGCCGCCGGCCCTACTTCGTCCCCGAGGGCACGCAACTCTATCAGCAGCTGCTGAATTTCCAGCGAGAGAAAGAGCCGATAGGGCTCGTCGTGGACGAGTACGGCGATTTTCTGGGGCTGATCACGCTTACCGACCTGCTCGAGGAGATTGTCGGGGAGTTCGCCTCGGACCCGGCGCATGCCATCGGGGAGATCTACCAGGGTGAGGACGGTAGCCTATTGATCGACTGTGGTATCAGCGTGCGAGAGCTGAACCGCGCCCTGCGCTGGAAGCTGCCCACTAACGGCCCCAAGACCCTGAATGGTCTGATCATCGAGCATATGGAGGCCATCCCCGAGCCGGGAACCAGTCTCAAGCTCGGCGGTCATGCCATTGAGATCATGCATACGGCCGAAAGTGCGGTCAAAACAGTAAAGTTTGTCAAATAAAGCGCCAATAGGGGACCTTGAAAATCGGACGAACCACGAACTATGATCAATCCCATCGATAATGCATCCAACTCACTGCTGACCGATTTTTACCAGCTAACCATGGCCTATGGGTTCTGGAAATCCGGCATGGCAGATAAAGAGAGTGTATTTCATCTCTTTTTTCGTCGGGCGCCTTTTAACGGGAATCACACCATTTCCTGTGGCTTGGAAAACGTCATCCATTACATCAATGGATTGCGGTTTAAGTCGGAAGATCTGGAATATCTGGAATCGATCAAGGGAAATGACGGCAATCCTCTTTTTGATAAAGGTTTCTTAAGCTATCTAAGCAAGCTCGAATTCAGGTGCAGCATGGATGCCGTCCCGGAAGGCACCATCGTCTTTCCTTTAGAGCCGATGATTCGCATGCAGGGTCCCATCGTCCAATGCCAGCTTTTGGAAACCCCCTTGCTGAATCTGATGAATTTTCCATCGCTGATCGCAACCAAAGCAGCCAGAATCTGTCGGGCAGCGCAAGGAGATCCCGTGCTCGAATTCGGTCTCCGCAGGGCCCAGGGGGTCGATGGTGCTATGACGGCAAGCCGTTCGGCCTATATCGGGGGCTGCGATGCCACATCCAATGTACTGGCGGGAAGACGATTTGGCATTCCAGTCAGAGGCACCATCGCCCATAGCTGGGTGATGGCATTTGCCGATGAAACGGAGGCCTTTCGCACCTATTCCAATGCGATGCCCAATAACTGTGTACTCCTGGTCGACACCTACTCCACTATCGCTGGTGTCGAAAAGGCTATTCAAGTCGGAAAGGAGCTGGAGGAAAAAGGATACAAACTATCAGGAATCCGACTGGACTCCGGCGATTTGGCAGACTTGAGCATCAAGGCCCGTGAATTGTTGGATAAAAACGGATTTCCGGATACGCGCATCGTGGCCAGCAATGACCTGGACGAAACAAGCATCCGGAATTTGAAGGCTCAGCAGGCCAGAATCGACATCTGGGGGGTCGGTACCAGACTGATAACGGCCTTCGATCAACCGGCCTTGGATGGTGTCTACAAGCTTTCCGCCATCAGAACCCCCGGCAAGGACTGGGCGTACAAGATCAAGATTTCAGACCAATCGGCAAAGTCAACAACCCCCGGAATCCAGCAGGTCAGGCGATACTACCGGGACGACCTTTATGACGGCGATGTCATTTACGATCTGAAAACCGATATGAGCGCCGGGTGTACCCTGATCGATCCTTCCGATACCAGCCGACAGAAAAAAATCGGGCCGAATACCCGCCACAAAGATCTGTTGGTCCCCATCTACCGCAAGGGCAAGCTGGTCTATGAACTTCCCGCTATTGAAGAGATCAAACAAAAGGTACAAGAAGAGATCAGCGCTTTCCACCCCACAGTGATGCGCTTGGCAAATCCACATACCTACCCGGTAGGTAATGAAAAATCACTGAATGAACTGAAAACGAAACTGGTTCTGCAGGCAAGACTTAAAACACAGGAGAAGACATGAAAGCGCTGATTTTAGTGGACATTCAAAACGACTTTACACCCACCGGCACCTTGTCTGTCCCGGAAGGCGACCAGGTGGTGCCTGTGGTCAATAAGATTATGGACAAATTCGGGTTGGTAGTCGCCACCCAGGATTGGCATCCGCCGGATCACAAGAGCTTTGCCGTCCATCATGATAAGGATCCCGGCGAGATTATCATGCTCAACGGTATAGAACAGATCCTCTGGCCGGTCCATTGTGTGCAGGGATCGGTCGGTGCCGAGCTCGTCGCCGGATTGAACAGCAAAGGCATTGCAAAGGTCTTTCAAAAAGGCATGGATCGCGAAGTGGACAGCTATAGCGGTTTTTTCGATAACGATCACAAAACCGCTACAGGGCTGGGGGATTACCTGAAGGAACAGGGAGTGGACGAGGTATACATCACGGGCCTGGCGTTGGACGTTTGTGTGAAATTCACTGCCCTGGATGCCAATTCACTGGGATTCAAAACCAAAGTGGTGGTAGATGCCACACGGGCAGTCAATATCAATGCAGGCGACGGCGATAGAGCAATTGCGGATATGAAGGCAGTCGGTATCGAGCCAGTGATGAGCGGGGATGTTTGATTGCTTACTTTCTTTATCCACAGATTGCGGAGATTTCCACAGATTATTTTATTTTCAAGGGTTTGTTCCTCACCCCAACCTGCGCAGGTTGTTGTTTTGCTGGAACATAGAGTCTTATATCGTCAATGAAGGCGGTCCCCTCGTAGTAGTTGGTATGGGGGTCGCCAATGATAAAGAAGTCTGGGTAGGCAGATCCCGCAGGCCAACTGTGGACCGATTTGTCTCCATAGGCCACAACCGTATCGAAATTTCCCGCATACTCGTTCGGACTCTGGTTGTAATGCCAAATGGGTCGACCATTCTGAACGAAATCCCTATGGTAGCGAAGGGTGGTCTCGCCGATAAAACGAAGGTAACCGCTGACCTCAAGGGTATAACCACTCCTGTCGCGTTCGATTGCAAAGCTGCACCCCCTCTCCCCAACCCCTCTCCCGCCGGGAGAGGGGCTTTTGCGACACCCTCTCCGGGAGAGAGCCTGCCCCGAGCGCAGCGAGGGGGCCAGGGAGAGGGGATCGAATCAAGAAATGGGGCATAATGAGCCGCCCTACGTTAACCATTTAGAAATTTACCACTACCTGAGATTCTATGCCATTTCCCGGCGGCGGTGCAGACAAGGTCGGTAACCGTTATGAGCTGCGGTGGACCGTCCGGCAGTTCATACGGCTCCTGACCGGCGAAGCTACCTATATCCATCTCGAACCCATCGGCGCCGAGGGCGAGGGCATCGAATTCCGCTTAGAACGCCAAGATGGCCGGATTGAGGCCCATCAGGCCAAGCGACAGCAGGCTGGTAAAGGCCATTGGACCGTCGCGGACTTGGCGCGGGTCGGTGTGCTGGAGGGAATACGCAAGCACGTGATGGTAGGCGACTCAGATTTCGTCTTCGTCTCCACCCAGGCACCCAAGTCGCTCCCTGAACTCCGGGAGCGCGCGGAAATCGCCGCCGACTTTCCTGCATTTCGGGACTCCCTCAGCCTCGAACTAACGGGCGATTTCGACCGACTCAAGCAGGGGCTCGGGGAAGCGAGCGACGGGCGGGCCTGGAAGGCCCTACGCCGTTGCCGATGGACCACGCTGGATGAACGGACGCTGAGCGACATGGTTCTGGCGCTTCTCGACGCCCACCTGACGGGTAACCCACGAGCCGCACTCGGGGTACTCGCGTTATTCGCCTTGGATGCGGTTTACCGCCGAATCACACCCCAGGGGCTTTGGGATCACCTGGAAGAATACGGAATCCTTCCCTCCGATGTGGCACGGGATAAAAACCTGACCGCACGTGCCCATCAATGTCGAGACGATTATCTCGAATCTCAGGATTTCTCCATCGGGGGGCTGGAATTGCCGCGGGCCGAAGCGGATAAGGCGGTCGCGGCCCTCCGCGATCTCTCGGGGTCCACAAAGACCATCTTTCTGACCGGACCTGCGGGAATCGGCAAGACCGGCGTGACCGGCCAGATCGTGGAAAAAATTGCCGCTGCCGGATGGCAGGTCTTGCCCTTCCGGCTGGATCGCCTCGACCCCACTCAGCGACCCGCCGAGATCGGCCGGCAACTTTTGGGACGCGAGAAATCCCCGGTAGCCATCCTGGCAGGAATAGCAAACGGCCGTCCATGTCTGCTGGTCATCGAGCAACTGGACGCAGTGAGTGTCGTGTCGGGACGGCGCCTGGAGGTCTTCGACGCAGTTTCGGCCATGGTGCGGGAGGCCAGGACGCACTCGAACATGCGCCTGCTGCTGGTCTGCCGTACCTTCGATCTGGACCATGACCACCGCCTGCGGGACCTGAGACAGCAGGAAAAGGCCCACGCCGAATCCATCGCCATCGGTCCGCTCGATCTGGAGCAGGTTCAGGAAGCCGTGTCCCAGCTCGGGCTGTCATCGGATCGCCTCACGGCCAAGCAGATCGAGCTGCTGCGCCTACCTCTTCACCTCTTCCTGCTGGCCGGCGTGATCCGCGAAAAACCTGATCAACCCGTGGGCTTCACATCGGCGAAGGAGCTGTATGACAAATTCTGGCACCAAAAGCGTACTGATCTGCTCCCGGCGCTGAGCGACCGAAATTCCTTCGAGACCCTGCTTTATGGACTCTGCGACGCGATCAACGAGCGACAGGCGCTATCGGTGCCGTGCGGTCTGTTTTCCTCCCGATATGCGGATTTGGACGCTCTGGTCTCCGCCCATGTAGTAGTCCGCCAGGGAAGCCGGATCGGCTTTTTCCACGAGTCTTTTTTCGATTACGTCTTCGCCCGGAAATTCTGTGAGCATGGGCAATCCCTGCTCGCATTCCTGGGTTCCGCCGAGCAGGATCTGTTCCGCCGCTCCCAGGTACGCCAGATCCTGACCTATCGCCGAGACGACGACTTCGACGGCTTCGATGCCTATCTCGACGATCTCAAGAGTTGCCTGAACGCGCCCGAGATCCGCTTCCACATGAAGAAGCTGATGATCGGTGTAGTCGGACAGGTCAGCGACCCGCGACCCGAGGAGTGGGCAATCCTCGAAGACTTCCTCCCGGAGCGAACCGGAAGACTAACCGATCCGGTGCGCGATGCCTTATGGTCGTCTCCGGCTTGGTTCCGGTTCCTGCACGATCAGGGCGTCGTGACCAAGTGGCTGGCAGACAATCGCCCGAAAACCAGGGCCTTTGCCTTCAACTGGCTGGGCCGGTCGGCGAACGCCGAGCCGGAGCGAGTGGCCGATTTGTTGGAGGGCGTAGCCGGCCGGTCGGAGGCACAGGACGAGCGAATCCTGTCCGTTATCACCCGGCTCGGTGTTGCAACTTCTTCAAAGCGAATCGAGGAACTCTTCCATCGCTTGGCATCCGGCTCACGACGCGACTGGGCGTTCACCTGCCAGACCTATCATGAATTCTTCGACATGTATTGTCATGGTTCGCTTGAAAACCAGCGTGTCGCCTGCCGCGCCCTGGACCGCTGGTTGCGACTGCTGAAGGACGATATGGGAAGGGCCGATCCATCCGCTCACGATCCAGCGACCGAAGGAGTCATCGCCGATCATCGGCTCATGGAATTAGTGGAAAATGTCCCTGCGGAGTTCGTGGCGGCCGTGCTCGATCCCTTCTTGGAGCTACTCGAAACCGCCGCCATCCGGGAAGCCGATCCACCGTTCAAGGACCGGATTTGGTACTGGGGTCTGGGCTTGCCCTACCGGCGGCTAAAGGCCCTACCCATTAAACTGGCGAGTGCGCTCAAGCAGATTGCCATTTCCTCACCTGATTTGTTTCGCACAAATCTCAACCGACTTCGGACCTCGGAGTACCGCACCGCACATGTGGTCCTGCTGCGGGCCTTGGTAATCGAGGGAGGAGCCTGGAAATCTTTCGCCGTCGATTACCTGGAGGAGACCTGGAGCCATTGGGGCCTCTGGTACGGGGATCAGGAACTTTGGGACTGTCGCTGTCTGTTGCAAACCCTGGCCCCCCACCTCGATGAGAAGGACATCGCACGATTGGAGCCCTGGATTCTGAACCGCTTTGAACGGTGGCGACCATCAAACGCCGACGAATTGGCAGAAGGCATAGAGTACATCCGAAGCCAAGCGTGTTGGTTCCGTTGGCACTACGGCACGGAGCAATTCACGCTCCTTGGCGCCCTGCCACAAAACAAGCTATCTCGAACCGGAAAACGGCGGCTCGCGGAGCTTTCGCGCAAAGCATCGTCCCTGGATTGGAAACTGGAGCGCCCTTATGGGATCCGAGACGGAACTGTCATATCGCCGCTGTCCGATCAGGCCATTGCGCGGATGACCGATGACCAATGGCTTTCCGCCATCGACAAATACGCCGACGATAAAAAAGGGGAGTGGCTGGAAGATCGGGTTCTCGGCGGGGCGAGAGAACTCTCGCAAGCCCTGGAGAAACAGACCAAGGCCCAACCAGAACGCTTCGCGAGGCTCATGCTGGATTTACCGGACGCCACCAACGAGCATTATTTCGAGGCCATCGTGAGAGGTCTGGAGAACGCCGGACTAGCGACAGACCTCTTGGGCCAGGTCGTCGAGCGCGCCCATAACCGACCCGGTCGCCCGCACGGGCGGTGGCTCCCGTCTACCATCGCCAGCCACGGCGACCAGGATCTACCGCATGCCATGCTCGAGGTGATCGCCTGGTATGCCACCCAGGACCCGGATCCGGTCGAGGAGCTGTGGCGCAAGGATTCGGGAGCAAACGGTCCCTACTATGGCGGCAATCCCCATTTTCACGGCATCAATTCGGTGCGCGGGAGTGCCGCATCCGCGATCGCTAATCTGATCGCCAAGGATTCGAGATACTGGGAGTATTTCGCCCCGGTACTGGAATCCATGGTCACCGATCCTTCACTTGCGGTACGGACCTGCGTGGCCGAGGCTTGCATACAGGCGCTGCGCTACGACCGCCCCCAGGCCATTGCGCTGTTCTTACGGCTCTGTGAGACCGAGGAGGAGCTGTTGGCATCGCCAATGGTCGAGTACTTCCTGTACTACACGGCAGATACCGAGTACGCGCAGGTTCGACCGATCCTGGAGCGCATGCTCGCTTCGTCGATCCCAGTGGCTCGACAAGGGGCGGCTCAGCAGACGGTCTTGGCGGCCCTGTCGAACGAAAACGCGCGTTCCTTGGCCGCAACCGTGATCCATGGGGACCCCGAGTCTCGTAAGGGAGCAGCCGAGATCTTGAGCCATAACCTACTCACGGCGCCGGACCGGGCCTATTGTGAGGCATTGCTGATCGGCCTGTTCGGGGATCCCGACCCTGAGGTATGCCGCACAGCCGGGCAGTGGACATGGCCCATCAAGGATGAGCGCCGTATCGGAACTGCTTTGCCGGTGGTGGAGGCACTTATCGAAAGCAGGGCTTTTTCGGAGAACGCCGATAGCTTCTTTGATGTCATTGAAGAGGCAGTCGATGTGCCACCCGACTTATTGTTTCGGGCCGGCCAGCGGTTTATCGAGACGGTAGAGTCGGCGACCGGCGACACAGGCCACTCATCGGCATTGGCCGCGCAAGGCCTCAGCAATCTCATCCTCCGTGCCTATCGCCAGGCCGAGCAGGACTCGGACCTCCGCCGCCGATGCCTCGACCTCTTCGACCAGTTGTTAGAGGTAGGCGGCTATGGGGCCGACACGGCCATCGAGACATTCGAGCGGTGAGCGGCATGTCGGGCACAAAAAAACCTGGCTCTTATGGACTCCAGACTGTTTTGGAGGGCCGCGTAGGGCGGATAAGCTTGCGCCATCCGCCGTATGCCAGCCACCTCCGTCGGGTGGTGGCCATCCCTGACCTAGACCCGACCTGCGGGCTGCCACCCGCGGCTATCCGGCGGGTGACGGCGCGCCCACCGCCGCGGCAATCGCGGCGCTTGGTGCACGCGCCTGACCCGCCCTACGGGCCTCCGGATTGCTTTGGAGTGCGCCGGCAGAGCGGCGCGGCCGAATCGAGCCTTAGCGAGGGGGGATACCAACGGCGTTTGCTGGGAACCCAGGTGCCGGGTTCCCCCCGCGCCGCAGCGACGGCGCTTTTCCCTGGCCGCAATACCTTTACACGGCCAAATCCAAAGCGGCGGCGGGCAGGTGTTCCAGGGGCAACCCTGCGGTTATGTCGGGCACTGTGGATTCCGGTAGGTTCGGGGTAAGATTGCCGCCGCACTCCAAAACGTCCGGTCGTATCCTTCATGGAAACCGAATTTGCTTCATATGGGGAGAGCTAGGCTCCTGTAACGTAGAAGTTGCCGATTTCTGGCTTAATCTGCAAGTGCGGTGGAATCTTTACAGGGCACAAATTCATGAGGAAAAAGAGCTTGAAACAATCGAAGGTTTTCGCCACTTTCGGAAAATGGCCTGACCATCGCATGGTTCCTCGCTCTGCTTTTTGCAGCCGGTGATTTCCGACCGCGGAAAAACAAAACCCCTCAGCCCGAAAGAGCCAAGGGGTTGGAATAAAGCCCTGGCGGTGACCTACTTTCGCATGGGGAGACCCCACACTATCATCGGCGATACACCGTTTCACTTCTGAGTTCGGGATGGGATCAGGTGGTTCCAGTGCTCTGTTGCCGCCAGGAAAACCGGTTAGATCGCGTAAGCTGCGCGGATGCGTCTTGCCCCAGCACCCAAAGATCTTGGGTGTTATATGGTCAAGCCGCACGGTCAATTAGTACGGGTTAGCTTCACACGTTACCGTGCTTCCACATCCCGCCTATCAACGTCGTCGTCTTCGACGGACCTTCAGGGACCTCAAGGGTCCAGCGAGACCTTATCTTGGGAGGGGCTTCCCGCTTAGATGCTTTCAGCGGTTATCCCGTCCGTACATAGCTACCCGGCAGTGCCACTGGCGTGACAACCGGAACACCAGAGGTACGTCCACTCCGGTCCTCTCGTACTAGGAGCAGCTTCCCTCAAGTCTCGAACGCCCACGGCAGATAGGGACCGAACTGTCTCACGACGTTCTAAACCCAGCTCGCGTACCACTTTAAATGGCGAACAGCCATACCCTTGGGACCGACTTCAGCCCCAGGATGTGATGAGCCGACATCGAGGTGCCAAACACCGCCGTCGATATGAACTCTTGGGCGGTATCAGCCTGTTATCCCCGGAGTACCTTTTATCCGTTGAGCGATGGCCCTTCCATACAGAACCACCGGATCACTAAGACCTGCTTTCGCACCTGCTCGACTTGTCTGTCTCGCAGTCAAGCACCCTTTTGCCTTTGCACTCAGTGCGCGATTTCCGACCGCGCTGAGGGTACCTTCGTGCTCCTCCGTTACGCTTTGGGAGGAGACCGCCCCAGTCAAACTACCCACCACACACTGTCCCTGATCCGGATCACGGACCGAGGTTAGAACTCCAAACATACCAGGGTGGTATTTCAAGGATGGCTCCACGGCAACTGGCGTCACCGCTTCAAAGCCTCCCACCTATCCTACACAAGTAGGTTCAAAGTCCCGTGTGAAGCTGTAGTAAAGGTTCACGGGGTCTTTCCGTCTAGCCGCGGGTACTCGGCATCTTGACCGAGATTTCAATTTCACTGAGTCTCTGGTGGAGACAGCGTGGCCATCGTTACGCCATTCGTGCAGGTCGGAACTTACCCGACAAGGAATTTCGCTACCTTAGGACCGTTATAGTTACGGCCGCCGTTTACCGGGGCTTCGGTCAAGAGCTTCCCCCTCACCTAGAGCATCTAAGCTTCTGCGTATGCGCACCTTTAAGCTGTGATACGCTTTGCCACTTCGCTTCAAGTTCGCTTCTCGCTCGCTTGCCGCCTGTTCTGTCAGATAGACTTCATAATAGGAAACTATCCAATCATCTGCCTTTCGTGTCGATCTGTTCATCCCAGATCGATGCGCTTCAACTCGCCTTCTCAGATCACGCGTCGATCCAAGATAAAACTCGTCAAATCGCTCACTGTAAAGCACATAGATATAGAACATGCGGCTTGCTAGATGATCTAGGTGAGGGGTAACCCCATCACTTAACCTTCCGGCACCGGGCAGGCGTCACACCCTATACGTCCTCTTTCGAGTTTGCAGAGTGCTATGTTTTTAGTAAACAGTCGCAGCCACCTGGTCACTGCAACCCCTTTCCGCTCCGGCCGCAGGGCCTTCACGTACCGGGGGCGTACCTTCTCCCGAAGTTACGGTACTATTTTGCCTAGTTCCTTCACCAGAGTTCTCTCAAGCGCCTTGGGATTCTCACCCTGCCCACCTGTGTCGGTTTGGAGTACGGTCACTCATTACCTGAAGCTTAGAGGCTTTTCCTGGAAGCCTGGCATCAATCACTTCATCTCCGTAGAGACTCGTCGTCACGCCTTGGAATTGCCACCCTGGATTTTCCTAAGGTGACTCCCTACACGCTTAAACCAGCAACCAACAGCTGGCTGACCTAGCCTTCTTCGTCCCCCCATCGCAGTAATGAATGGTGCAGGAATATTAACCTGCTTCCCATCGACTACGCCTTTCGGCCTCGCCTTAGGGGCCGACTAACCCTGCGTCGATTAGCGTCGCGCAGGAAACCTTGGGCTTTCGGCGAGGGGGCCTTTCACCCCCTTTATCGTTACTCATGTCAGCATTCGCACTTCCGATACCTCCAGCGGACCTCTCGATCCGCCTTCGCAGGCTTACGGAACGCTCCCCTACCATGCACCGATCCGAGGATCGGGCATCCGCAGCTTCGGTACACAACTTAAGCCCCGTTGAATCTTCCGCGCAGGCCGACTTGACCAGTGAGCTATTACGCTTTCTTTAAAGGATGGCTGCTTCTAAGCCAACCTCCTGGCTGTCTGGGCCTTCCCACATCGTTTCCCACTGAGTTGTGATTTAGGGACCTTAGCTGGCGGTCTGGGTTGTTTCCCTTTCCACGACGGACGTTAGCACCCGCCGTGTGTCTCCCGTGATTGCACTTCTCGGTATTCGGAGTTTGCATCGGTTTGGTAAGCCGGGATGGCCCCCTAGCCGAAACAGTGCTCTACCCCCGAGAGTGAGACACGAGGCGCTACCTAAATAGCTTTCGGGGAGAACCAGCTATCTCCGGGCTTGATTAGCCTTTCACTCCGATCCACAGCTCATCCGATAATTTTTCAACATTACCCGGTTCGGG
>NZ_SMSC01000008.1:0-35000 GCF_004359955.1 Candidatus Thiosymbion oneisti | reverse complement strand
GCGATGGAACGCGGTCTGGTGAGCGGCGAACACTATGCAGGCCGCTGGCTCGACATCGGCACGCCGGAGCGTTTACAGGCGCTCGACCGAATGCTGAAACGCGGTGATTCGTAGTAAGCCCGGTCCCCCGGAAACGGATTTCGTTCTCTCGTTCCCACGCGCTGCGTGGGAACGAGAAAATGGACCAAGAATCGTCGATGATGACGAGCCGATTGCAATCGATTTGCGTTGATTCGCGTTCATTTGCGGAAAAAAATGATTCTCATGTTATCGGTACTTGGGTATCGCTGTACTGGGATTCCTTATGGGATTCCTTGATGGACCCGCATCTTTAACAAATGGGTCAAGTTTTTGCACTGCACAAAAAATTCACGCCTCGTCGGTCTGAGGCGAAGCCTCGCTAGTCTTCGGTCAATATCATGGGCCAGGAAATCGATACATCCCACTTTACGCCAGCCGACTTCGAGACCTTTGGGATACGCCTGCGCCAGGAAACAGAGCTGCTGGAGGGCTGGTTCCGGGACGGTGTCTTTGCCTCGACCCCTAAGGTCGGAGGCTTCGAGCTCGAGGCCTATCTGGTTGCGGCCGACCTGAGTCCCGCCCCGATCGTCGAGTCCTTTCTGGAACGTCTGGCCGACCCCCTGGTCGTGCCGGAGCTGGCTACCTTCAACGCCGAGATAAACGGTACCCCACAACGCCTGCGGGGGGACGCCCTGAGCCGACTGGCGGTAGAGCTGGAGGCCACCTGGAAACACTGTGTACAGGCTGCGGCCGGACTCGATGCTCGACTGGCCATGATCGGCATCTTGCCGACGGTGCGGCCGGAACACCTCGACATGGCGCACATGAGTCCGCTCAATCGTTACCGCGCACTCAACGAACAGATCCTCCAGCTGCGCCGGAGGCGTCCCTTCACCCTGAATATCCGGGGCAAAGATCACTTGTTCCTGGAACCGCAGAACGTGATGACGGAGTCGGCTACTACCTCCTTCCAGATCCATCTGCAGGTGAGCCCGGAGGAAGCGGGCCGACTCTATAACTGGTCCAAGGTACTGGCCGCCCCCATGGTGGCCGTCAGCGCCAACTCCCCCTTTCTATTCGGCTGCGACCTGTGGGAGGAAAGCCGCATTCCCCTGTTCGAGCAAGCGTTCTCAGTGGGCGGCCCCTTTTTCCGCGAGCGGGCCACCTTCGGACTGCGCTATGTGGAAGACTCGGTGCTCGAGTGCTTCCACGCCAACCTGGATCGCTTCCCGGTGCTGCTGCCGCAGGTTATGGACGAACCTCCCGAGCGGCTCGCCCATCTGCGTCTGCACAATGGGACCATCTGGCGCTGGAACCGACCGCTGATCGGTTTCGATGCCACCGGTACTCCCCATCTGCGTATCGAGCACCGCGTCATGCCCGCCGGCCCTAGCATTGCGGACGCCATCGCCAATGCGGCCCTCTATTTCGGCACCGTCCAGTCCTTTGCCGAAGAGGGTACACACCCCCGCCGGCGCATGCCCTTCAGCGTCGCCAAAGGCAATTTTTACCAGGCCGCGCGTGAGGGACTCGACGCCGAAGTGGAGTGGCTCGACAGACGTCCATCGACCCTCCGGCAAGTATTGACGGACGATCTTCTCCCCCGGGCGAGCCGGGGCCTGACCGAACTCGGCATCGCTGCCGCGGAGACGGAACACTGGCTGGGCATCATCGCCGGCAGGCTGCGGACCGGACAAACCGGGTCTGCCTGGCAGCGGGCCTGGATCGCACGGCACGGACGCGATCTCACGGCCCTGACCGCCGCCTATCTGGAGCACCAGGAGTCCGGTCTGCCGGTTCACCAATGGCCCCTATGATTGCCTTAGCTCAAGCCGCCATACCATGGGTTTGCCGACCCTGGGGCGTGTTGACATTTAACTCTAAGAGGCTGTCTAAAAAGACTTAAGTTGCTATGAAATCAAGGAGTTATATTCGATTGATGGTGAAAACACCTATTTTTCAAGAGCCCTATTCTTAAATCTATTTGCGTTTATTTGCGTTCATTTGCGGACAAATCTTCCGGGAGAATCCTGCCGGCTCAATGTTATCGGTAGTTGAGAGTATCCGTACTGGCCCGCACCATGCTCCAAGAACTCCACACACTCCCCGCCGGTCTTGCGGAGACCGGCCCCCGCGACCTGGAGGCCGTGCTCGGCGGCCCGACCCTGATCCATCTTCCCGGAGACCGGGAGCCGACCCTGTTTGTATCCGTGCTCCTGCACGGCAACGAGCCGGTGGGGTGGAACGCCCTGCGCTCCCTGCTCGCCGATTACCGGAAACGCTTCGGTACCTTGCGCCTACCGCGCACCCTGAGTCTGTTCATCGGCAACGTCTCCGCCGCCGCTTCAGGGGTACGCCGTCTCCCGGGTCAACCCGACTACAACCGGATCTGGCCCGGCTGTGAATCCCCCCCCACACCGGAGCACACCATGATGCAACAGGTCGTCGCCATCATGCGGCGACGCGGTTTCTTTGCCAGCGTGGATATCCACAGTAATACCGGCTGTAACCCCCACTATGGTTGCGTCAATGTCCTGGACAATCGCTATCTGCACCTGGCAACCCTGTTCAGCCGCACCCTGGTCTATTTCACCCGACCCTGCGGCGTGCAATCCCTCGCCATGAGTCGGCTGGGCCCGGCGGTAACCTTGGAGTGCGGAAAGGAGGGGGAAAAGCACGGCGTGGACCACGCCCGTGACTATCTGGATGCCTGCCTGCACCTATCCGCGTTGCCGAAACACCCGGTAGTCTCCAGGGATATGGACCTCTTCCACACCGTCGCCCAAGTCAAGATACCGGAGGCCGTGAGCTTCGGATTTCCACCGGGGCATGCCGACATCCTGTTGAGCCCGGAGCTGGAGCGCTTCAACTTCCGGGAGCTGCCCCGCGGCACTACCCTTGGCCGCGTGAACACGCACAAGAGGGTCCGGCTTGAGGTCCGAGACGAGCAAGGCAGGGATGTCGCCGACCGTTACTTCTCCATCGCCCAGGGCGAACTGCGCCTGAAGCTGCCGGTAATGCCCGCCATGCTCACCCGTGACGAGGCCGCCATTCGCCAGGATTGCCTGTGTTACCTCATGGAACGCTACGACGACCAGTTCCCACAGCGGCAATGAACACGCATGATCTTATTCGCGTTCATTTGCGGCAAAAAATGATTCCTCGGTACTGCTCTGCTGGACATATTAAGGTTCGAGCAACAAACGCAGCATACGGCGCAAGGGCTCGGCCGCTCCCCACAAGAGCTGATCGCCGACGGTGAAGGCCGAGAGGTACCGTTCGCCCAGATTTAGCTTGCGCAACCGCCCCACCGGTATCTCCAGGGTGCCGGTGACCGCCGCCGGCGAAAGTGCCTGCACCGTAGCCTCCCGCTCATTGGGGACCAGGGTCACCCAATCGTTGGCGGAGTCGATCATGTCCTCGATCTCATCCAGCGGAATGTCACCGCTGAGCTTGATGGTCAGTCCTTGGCTGTGGCAACGCATGGCCCCGACCCGCACGCAGGTACCGTCGATGGGGATGGGCCGGCCCTGGCGCCCGAGGATCTTGTTGGTCTCCGCCATGCCCTTCCATTCCTCCCGGCTTTGACCGTTCTCGAGCTGGGTGTCGATCCAGGGAATCAGGCTCCCCGCCAAGGGGACGCCGAATCGGGCCGTGGGAAATCGCGCCCCGCGCATGGTCTCGGTCACCACCCGGTCGATGTCCAGGATGGCGGAAGCGGGGTCCGCCAGCAGCTCGGTTACGCTGTCGTGGAGGATACCCATCTGGGCGAGGAGCTCACGCATGTGCTGGGCACCGGCGCCGGAGGCGGCCTGATAGGTCATGGCGCTGACCCATTCCACCAGGCCGTGCCGGAACAGCCCTCCCAGGGCCATGAGCATGAGGCTGACCGTGCAGTTGCCGCCGATGAAATCCCGCTTGCCTGCGGCGAGGGCCACATCGATGACCTCGCGATTGACCGGGTCGAGTACGATGACGCTGTCGGACGCCATGCGCAGGGTCGAGGCGGCATCGATCCAATAGCCTCGCCAGCCCCTGGCTCTTAGATCCGGGTAGACCGCCTGCGTGTAGCTGCCCCCCTGACAGGTCAGCACCAAATCCATGGCGGCCAAGGCGTCGAGATCCCGGGCGTCTTGCAGAGGGGCGCTGCCCCTGCCCAGGTCCGGCCCATCCTGACCGACCTGGGACGTGGAAAAAAAGACCGGCTCGTCGATGTCCGCGAAGTCCTGTTCCTCGCGCATCCGATCCATGAGCACCGAACCCACCATGCCGCGCCATCCTACGAAGCCGACTCGATTCATCTTCAACTCCTGTTCCTCGGAATCTCCGGGCAGACCAAACACCCGCCCTCGCTTACTGAGAAAATCGAAAATAATGCTGCGTTCGCCCCCTTGGGAGGGTGTCGCAAAAGTCCTTTCGAACCACAGAGGACACAGAGAACGCAGAGAAGAGCACAGGCCGATTCTCTAGGTTCTCTGTGTCCTCTGTGGTTTAAACTTCACAAACTGGCAGCTGACACCACCGTTTTTACGACACCCTCCTTGGGAAAGAGGGTTGGAGAAGGTTGGGGTGAGGGGAGATCCAAGGGCCTTGGTCTCGATACGGTTAGTCATTGGGGCATTTTACGGATCAGCGACCCTGAATTTTGCCGCGAACTTAGTGGGACGGTCTCCGACAACTCTCAAAGGCGATCGACCTTTCTTCAACCAAGACAACGCCGTTCGATTGTAACGCGATATCTCATTGATATTCTTGTAAACGACCAGGTGTAATTGTGGGCATCGCCAGCCACCCGCGGCGTTACAGCGATTGGGTGGGAGACCACTATCTCCGACCGTGCCGATCAATGTTCCCACATCTACGGCGTCTCCCGTCGCTACGCGGATCTCATCGAGATGGGTATACCGGATAGCAAAGTTGGTATTTTCACGCGCTTGAATAATCACCTGCTTTCCGTAACCCTCTCCGGTGTCTTGCGCATAAATTACCGTGCCGGCCGAACCGCTTTTCACATTCAACCCCAAGTCGTCACGTCCGCTTCCGTAGTTCCAATTATTCGCGTAATAGTCATCCCCTAAATAAGGCCCTCCCCCAGGGCTATTGCCGGACACATGCCAGGTGGTTTTACCTTTCCCTTCATCGAACAACCAGCACAAACGGCTATAACCCATTTCCGAAAACGATGCTCGACAACCGGCAGCATCGACTATTCCCGGAATTAAGCATGCCCCGACCAAGATTAGAGAGATCATTCGATTGTTAAAGGTCACTGTCATGGTCGCCTCGTGGTTGAACTCCGGGACAAATCATTTGACTGCGCTGCCGGCGCCTACAACTCAATGCCATTAAGTCAGCTGCCGGCCGCTTGTGGTGGTCGGTTGGGTTAGTCGTACCTTCCGAGATGGCATTAGTCTGCAACTAGGATCCTTGAGGGATCCGGAGCTTTACAAATGAGTCAAGTTTGTGCGCTGCACAAAAAAATCGAGTAGTAACCCTTTAGTCCCCTTCGAATCTAACGCAAGGTCGCAATGACGCAAAGATTATTTTGGTTTGCTTGGCGTCGTGGCGACCTTACGCCTTGGCGTTAAACGACAAGGACATGGATTCACACCCAGGTTAGGTTTGTGCCTCTCTGGCTTCCAGACAAAAATTCACGCCTTGTTGGTCTGAGGCGGAGCCTCGCTGGGGGTTGTCGGTATTCAGGTATAAATATATAAGACATCTGAACAGTTACGTGTGCATATTCTTTAACCCCGTCCTATCGAGACACATAACGCAAGACTCTTAAACCACCCCAATTCACGATCATCAACAGCACTGTTGCTGTCACAAAATACAAAATATTCGGAGTGAAGGAAAGAGTAAACAAATCCACTTTCTTAAAGACCAAAGTATCCGGAAGAGTATGAAATAGCGTCGCAAGGGCGAGAATCAGAACATGGATCAGCCAAAATACCGCCCAGAACATCGTGCTATCCAGCACCTCTTTCTCCACCTCCTTCTTCGCCTTTTTGTCAAGCCAATTTAATTGCCACTCCTGTATTGCATAGACATAAAAAATAAAAACCAGAAAAGTCAACGAGTGGAGCGAAATCCACTTGAACAGCCTTACCTCCACTGTGAAGTGTAATCCGGATATGATTTCCTTTTTCAACTCCCCCTTCTTATTTTTTGGTTCCACCTGCTTATCTTCGACTCCCTTATCTCCGGCGTCACGCAAAAATTTCTCCCACCCAATCCATTGCCCTTCCAAGGGGCCCGTAAAGACCGGCTCAATAAAATAACGTATCCACAATCCGACCTCCTCCGACCCTTTTTGTCGGTCTTTAATATGAAGATCGGCCGCTACACATACGAACAAAGAAATAGCAATTACTCCCAAACCAATCGGTCCGATTATTGAACCTTTTATTACCTGTGCATGATTTTGATCAGTCTTTTGACCGGATTTTAGTTCTCGATCCCTGAAGTACAGATTGAAAAACACACCAGCAAAGACTGTACCGATATAAATAAATTTAAGTTGAAACCACTCGTACATACTTTTTGCGTTATCGGCTATTTCAGCAACAAGCTTATCATGCTCCGCAAACGCCAGCTCTGCGAACGAAAAAGTCACCATACCACGGCTTTTGTCAGTCCACTCCGGCCGTAGCTCTTCTTTTATATCAATAGGTGGGAGCCAGTAAATAATCCCCAATAACATCACGGCCAAAATCACATGTATCCCGCGAAAGAGAGGTATAAACCAGCCACCGCCTGCCCTATCACTATTATTACGCATTCCGATCAGCTTCCATTCGGTAAAGCGTCAGGGCCTGGTCCGTTGCCATTAACTTAAGGATTATGAGGCCGGTTCGTTTGGCTCCCACTTTGTCATTCCAGCAGGGATTGCCTGGCTGTGCGTCCCTGCCTGTCTGCGTGCAGGGACGCACAGGCAGGGACGCAGACAGGGGACGAGACCCGGCAGACCAGGCTTGCTCGTAAATGCCGGGTTTCGTTCCTCAACCCAGCCTACTCCCGACTCTGGCCTACGGCCCTTTTTGACAGCTTTTTAAGGCTGCGACGTGCGGTAGTATTCCGCCAGGCCCTTGTCGGCGATCTTCTTGTTGGTAGCCAACGCCTCGCTGATCATTTCCTGCGCCGCCCGGTCGTCACTCAGCTCTGGCGAGTTCCGGATCGACTCCAGCGCCTCGGCGGCCTTGCGATTCCCCGACAAGGCCAGACCCATGACCGCGTATTTGTTCAGCTCGCGCTCCGCCGTGGCGCCGAACTGCTCAACAAGAAAACCCTCGGTCCGTACCGGAAGGGTCAGGTTCGTTATCAGGTAATCGAGGGCCCTGCGATTCCCGGATTTATTGACCAGATACCCGAGTGCCATCATGGCGCTTGTCTTGGCCCTGCGCTGGCTCCGATTCAGCGTACCCTCATCGAGTCTCTCGATAAACGCGATCATCGGCTCCACAGCCCTTTCATCGCCGATTATCCCGAGAGTGGCGACGATGTTGGACCAATAATCCTGCTCCCTGGGATCCTTCAGCATCCTCAGCAAGGTGGGCACCACGGAGGCGTCGTACTCGCTCGCTTCCGCGTAGGGTAGGCTGTCAATGGGAACTTGCCGCACGAATTCTTTGATAGGCCCTTGGCTTGCCCCGCTTCCAGCCCAGGTCAGGGCCGCCACTGCCACCAGGATCTTCAGCGTGAGATTACGCATGGTCTACCTCCAGGTCATGTTCAACTTTTGGTAGTGATTAAAGTTTAATCAGTTAAAAATTTACCACAACCTTTGCCGCAAATGGGTAGTGGTAAATTTTTAAATGGTTAGCGTAGCACCCAATTTCATCTAATTTTACTCGTTGTCATTTCGAGCGAAGCGAGAAATCTTGTAACTTAAGTGGTCCTCTTACCGCCAAAGATTTCTCCCTTCGGTCGAGATGACAGGGAGTGGTTTTACCATGAAATTTTCAGCGCAACTGGGTAATAGAGCGGTTCATTAACCACGCCCCATTGCTTGATTTGATCCCCTTACCCCGGCCCCCTCGCTGCGCTCGGGGCAGACTCTCTCCCGGAGAGAACGGGGGTGAAGCTTACGGCGTGTCCAACCCACTGCTGATGGCGCTGTTTCCATTTAGACCTTAACCACTACCCGCAAATGAACGCTAATCGATGCAAATCAGTCACGATCGGTTCACCATCATCGACGGTTCTGGGTCCATTTGCGTTGATTTGCGGCTAACTTTTCCGGGGGAATCCTGCCGGATCGAGGTTATCGATAGTACTCCGCCAAGCCCTTGTCAGCGATCTCCTGATTGGCACGCAAGGCTTCCTCGACCATTTCGCTAACATCAAAACCGGAACGGGGGGCACTTACCGTCGCCATCGGGAGCGCCATCGGGTGGTCACTCGACTCCAGCGACTCCTGGGTCGCCTTCAGCGCCTCGGCGGCCTTGCGACTCCCCGACAAGGCCAGACCCATGGCTGCGTATTTGCCCAAGTCCTCGTCCTGCTCCGCTGTGGTAGCAGCGAAAGGACCGGCTGCCGCGGGGAGACTGTCGGTCCACGCCTGAGGTTTCAGGGTTGTCGTCAGGTAATCCAAGGCCCGTTGGCTCCCGGATTTATTGATCAGGTACCCGAGCGACATGACGGCAGCCGTCTTGGCCCTGCGTTGGCTCCGATTCGGCGTGCCTTTCTCCTTGAGTCTCTCGACGAACGCGATCATCGGCTCTACAGCGCTTTCATCGCCGATCATCCCGAGGGTGACAACGATGTTGGACCAATGGTCCTGCTCCTTGGGTTCCTGCAGCATCTTCAGCAAGGTAGGCACCACAGAGGCATCGTATTTGCTCGCTTCCGCGTAGGGCACGCCGTGAATGTAAAATTGCCGCACGAATTCTTTAATGTCCATCGAGCCCTGGCCTTGGCTCACTCCGCTTCCGGCCCATGTCAGGGATATCAATGCTGTCAGGATCTTCAGATTGAGATTGCGCATGGTCTACCTCCAGGTTGTGTTCGATCTTTACTCGAACAAGTCTCCGAACCATCAGAAATTTCATTTTCGAAGGGCGCTACATTCGGCTCGATTTATCTTCTTGTTCCTGGCACTGAGCCATTTGTGCATGAGCGCACTGTCGGCATTCCGATGGCCCCGGCCCTTAACGTGGCCATACTCATGGGCCCACAAGATACCTGCCTTATCCGAACTGATCGGAACGACAGCTAATGATTTGTTTTGCTGCGCGCAGCCATAGGCAACCACATACCTGCCGCACCAGTTGATCTCGTCGACCAGTTTTACGTCTCCCGGCAGCCTCATGATGGTATCGAAATCGGCCTGGCTGTCGATGCTGCCGCTTCCGGTATTGAACTCGGTGACGTCGCCTTTCCGTACCAATCTGACCGGGCAGGCCACATCGTCTGCGCCGTCTTTGGTCTGCAGGATTTCGGTGGCATCGGCCAAGATGCAGTCCACGCACTTGTTATCCAGGTCGGTCTTGGTGTGGCGGCGTACTGTCAGTTTTTGCCTGACCAGGTTGACGGGATCCCCGTCGATCACATTGGTGCAGTCCCTATTCCCATAGTTGCAATAGTCGTTGCCGGTAGAAGAGCAACCTGCAAGCACGACTGCGGCAAAAAATATTAAGGGTGTTGTTTTCATGCCCATCTCCTGCGGCCAGGTTGGATTGAGATTCATGCTATCGAGGATAATCGGCCATTCTTAAAACTTTTCGAAAGTCGATCGGATGCGACTTGGTTCCCACAAAATCCCAGGTCCTCCAGACACTGCCGTAAAGAGACCTGCCAATCCGGCAAGGCCAAGCCGAAGGTCTCCCGGAGCTTGGTGTTGTCCAGCACCGAATAGGCCGGGCGGCGTGCCGGGGCCGGATATTCGCGGGTCGGAATCGGCAGGAGTCTACAGCGGTGACCGCTGATATCAAGAATAGCGCGGGCGAAGTCGAACCAGCTCGTCTGGCCGCCGTTGGTCGCATGGTAGATACCCTTGACCCGCTCCGGATCAAGGTCGCCCCGCAGGATCCGATACAGGATCTGCGCCGTCACTTCGGCCAACATCCGGCTCCAGGTGGGTGCGCCGATCTGATCGTCTACGATGCGCAGCTCCTTCCGCTCGTCGAATAGCCGCAGCATGGTGCGCAGGAAGTTGCTGCCGCGCACCCCGTAGACCCAGCTCGTGCGTAGGATGATGGCATTGGCCCCGGTGGCCATGAGCGCTTGCTCGCCCCCGAGCTTGGTCTCACCATAAAGGTTCAGGGGCTCTGGCGCATCGTCCTCGCGATAGGGACGCTCGGGTTCATCCGAAAACATGCCCGAAAACACGAAATCCGTCGAGTAGTGAACCATAGGTACGCCGCGCCCATGCAACAGATCACCGAGCAGACCGGGTGCCTCGGCGTTGATGCGCCGGGCCAGCTCGCATTCTTCCTCGGCCTTGTCCACCGCCGTGTAGGCGGCGGCGTTGACGACCACATCGGGTGCCGACTCCCGGACCAGGTCGCTTATGGCACGTGGGTTGGCGAGGTCCACTCGCGGCCCCCAGGCACCATCCAGGGACGCAGCGATGAGCTGGCCCAGGGGCGCCAGGGTACGACGCAGCTCCCAACCCACCTGCCCGTTCGCGCCGATCAGGAGGATGTGTGGGCGCGCGGCCGTCTCGTTCAGCATAAGGATGCGGTTTACTTGTAGACGGGAAGACTGGCGGCGGGGACATCACGCAACAACCTGGCCTCCAGGTCCTTGGGAGACAGGTCGGGTTGACCGTCCAGCGGCCAATCGATGCCGATGTCGGGATCGTTCCAACGCACACAGAGCTCGGTTTCCGGGTAGTAGAAATCAGAGCATTTATAGGCGAACAGGGCAGCAGGACTGGTAACGTAAAAGCCATGGGCGAACCCGGCAGGAACCCAGAGCTGGCGCTTATTCTTCCGGGACAGGTGTACGCCCATCCAGCGCCCGAAGGTCGGCGAACCCCGGCGGACATCCACCGCCACGTCGAAGACCTCACCGCTGAACACCTGCACCAGCTTCCCCTGGGGATGCGGCCACTGCAGGTGCAGTCCGCGCAGCACCCCCCGACGTGAGTAAGACAGATTGTCCTGCACCAGGTCTCGTGGGATGCCGTGCCGGGCATAGTCGTCGCGCCGGTAGGTCTCCATAAAGAATCCCCGCTCGTCCCCGAATACTTTGGGTTCGAGAATCAGGACCCCCGGTAGCTCGGTGGCGATCACCTTCATGGCTGGTGCAGATGCTCTCACTCACCAATAACATTAAGCGGGCAGGATCACCCTGGAAGATTTAGCCGCAAATCAACGCAAATACACGCAAATGGATCAAGAATCAGCGATGGGTGGTGTTCCAGTCTTGTCGTTTCCGAATATAGGGGGCCTCGAAAAATTCCATGGTGGAGAATCTTTCAAGGTCCCCCGTACTCGGCAACAACAAGATTAAAACACTACCTCGGTGATGATAGCGAATCGATTTCGGCCGATTTGCGTTGATTCGCGTTTATTTGCGGCAAAAAATCATTTCCGATGGAAGAATCAAACCGAGGTTAGCGGTACTTCGGCACCACTTCACCTAAATAGTACAGGATTCACAGGATTTCCAGGATTCACAGGATGTTATAATTGTTATTTAAGAAAAATAATCCTGTTAATCCTGATCATCCTGTCAATCTTGTCCTATTAGCGGTTGGCACGAGGATTATGTCAACAGCCCCTAGCCATCCCGCGCCAGGAGCTCGAGGAGATAGTCGCCGTAGCCGCTCTTGGTGAGTGAATCGGCGATGATCGCAAGCTGATCGGCATCGATCCAGCCCTGGCGGTAAGCGATCTCTTCCGGGCAACAAATCTTCAACCCCTGGCGCAGCTCGATGGTTTCGATGAAGTTCCCCGCCTGTAGCAGCGACTCGTGGGTCCCGGTATCCAGCCAGGCGACACCCCGCCCCAGCTTCTCTAGAAACAGCTCCCCCTGGGCCAGGTATCGGTTGTTGAGATCCGTGATTTCCAGCTCGCCGCGGGCGGAGGGCCGCAATTCGGCTGCCAGATCGCACACTTGATGGTCGTAGAAGTAGATCCCGGTCACCGCGTAATTGGATTTCGGGTGCCTCGGCTTTTCTTCCAGGCCGACCACACACCCATTGGGGTCGAATTCCGCCACCCCGTAAGGTTGCGGGTCGCCGACCCAGTACCCGAACACGGTGGCCCCCTGCTCCCGCTCGGCCGCGGTCCGCAGCTGCCCGACCAGGCCCCGGCCGTAAAAGATATTGTCGCCCAGGATCAGGCAGCTCGGATGCGAGGCGATGAACGCCTTGCCGATGATGAAGGCCTGCGCCAATCCACCGGGTTTAGGCTGTTCCGCATAGTCCAGGCGTATTCCCCAGCGGCTGCCGTCCCCCAACAAGTCCCGAAAACACCGCTCATCGCGGGGCGTGGTAATGACCAGAATCTCGCGCATCCCCGCCAGCATGAGTATGGAAAGGGGATAGTAGATCATGGGCTTGTCGTAGACCGGCAGCAGTTGTTTGCTGATGGTGCGGGTCAAGGGATAAAGCCGGGTGCCGGCGCCGCCCGCGAGCACGATGCCCTTTCTGTTCATGGGGGGAACCCGAGACGCTCGCCTCGATAGCTGCCGTCCATGACGCGCTCGCACCAGGTCTGATGCTCCAGATACCACACCAGCGTCCGTCGCAGCCCGCTCTCGAAGTGCTCCTGCGGCTCCCACCCCAGCTCCGAGCGCAGCTTGTGCGCGTCGATGGCGTAGCGCCTATCGTGTCCCGGCCGGTCGGCGACGAACTCCTTGAGCTGCCCGTGGGGCCGGTAGGGCGAATCGGGCAGGAACTCATCGAGTAGCTCGCAGAGGATATCCACGACCTGCAGGTTAGTGTACTCGCTGTCTCCCCCCACGCCATAGACCTCGCCCGGACGCCCCGCCTCTAAGACCTGCCAGATGGCCCGGCAGTGGTCCGTGACATAGAGCCAATCCCGCACATTGGACCCATCCCCGTAGATCGGCAACCGCTCCCCCCGCAGGGCCTTCAAAATCACCAGAGGGATCAGCTTCTCAGGAAACTGATAGGGACCATAGTTGTTGGAGCAATTGGTGGTGAGCACCGGCAGGTCGTAGGTGTGATGCCAGGCCCGCACCAGGTGGTCCGCGGCCGCCTTGGAGGCCGCATAGGGCGAGTTGGGTGCATAGGGGGTCGTCTCGATGAAACTCCCGGTAGGACCGAGTGAGCCATAGACCTCGTCGGTGGAGACTTGCAGGAAGCGGAAGCCAGCCTTGCCGGCAACCCCGAGATCCGCCCAATAGGCCCGGGCACAATCGAGCAGGTTGAAGGTGCCCACCACATTGGTCTCGATAAAGGCGGCCGGACCCTCGATCGAGCGGTCCACATGGCTCTCGGCGGCGAAGTTGACCACGGCGTCCACCCGGTAGTCCCTGAGCAGGCGCCGCACCAGGTCGCGGTCGCCGATATCGCCCTCGATGAAGACGTGCCTGCCGTTGCCCCGCAACGGGGCCAAGGTATCCAGATTGCCGGCGTAGGTCAGCTTGTCCAGATTGATGACCTGGACAGCCGTCTCGGCGATGAGAAAATGGACGAAATTGGCGCCGATGAAGCCGGCGCCGCCAGTCACCAAGATGCTTCGCATGAAGGATTTGGAAGGGTTGGACATACCGAACCGGAGTTTCCCCGTATTCTTGAAGTCGATGCAGCATAAGTATCATCTAAAGGGAAATATATCAGAAATACTCCACCTATATGCAAGATAAAGGGCACCGCCTTTATTTACGTGATTTCCATCATTATACAACCTGGCCCCCTCATAATGAGTCCTGCAATACTCACCCTCGTTATCGCATAAAAAATCCGTTGGAAACATGGTGGCGACATTGCTAGATGATGCGATTTCCCTGATCGTATTCGTAACCCAAGCTAATCGCTTAAGAACAAGGCTTTTAGGCACAATGGCACAACGCTTCGTGAGCCCTTTTTCGGAGTACAGAATGAGCTGAAAGTTGTCACACTTCCACAATGGTATTTCGTGGTCCGCTACCTGGCCAAACACAATAGGTGTCAACCCGAGCTTTTTTATTTTATCTATTGTTTCGGCCAATCTCTTTTTAAAAGTTCTTTTGGAATCAGCAACACTGAATTTCGGGTCATCTTTATCTACCAACAAATGATGTGGTGGCCTTTTCTTAAAGTATATTCCTCGCTCAAACATCAAGTCCCATCTTGCGGATAGGATAACATATTCATACCGCATTGCATTTTCCTCAACAAACTCCTCCCAAATTCGAGTTTGCCTTTTACATGCCAACTGTATTTCCGGTTCATTTTTAATCGCCTCCGGCACATCATATAAATTGTAAGTATTGAAAATCGGAGGACATCCCCCTGAACTGCTGAAGATCGTCGTCCCCAGACCGTATTTTTCATATAAATAGTTTGCCATCCAATAGTATTGGCTAGCATGGCTATCTCCGATAATCAAAATGTCCTTCTTATCACCAAAATCGAGTACTGCCGACCACCTGTTGATCTTTTTGTAGTGGTCATGGAGTACGTTCTTTTTAGCGTGCTCATCAAGACCGTAAACATCCCCCAAGTCCGCTCCCCTGGAAACACGCCACTTCCATCCACTATTCACCCATACATAGGCTCCAAGTACCACCACCAGAAGCGTGAGCGATACACAAATGAAACCAACGGCTCCTTTGGATTGCGCACCGCCGGTGTACCTGGGTCTTCTGAACGGCTGCTCGATAAAATAATACATCATATAAGCTATGACAAAGGACGCAACCACTATTATGATTTTATCGCGCGCAACCAGCTCGTCGTATAGATAGTATTTATAGAAGACAATCAATGGCCAATAGGCTAAATAAAGTGAATAGCTTATAAGCCCAATGTTAACCGCGACTTTATTATTCAGCAGCTTACTGGAAAAAACCGCATTCCCTCCACTGTAGATAACCAACGCGCCCCCAACACAAGGAAGCAGCGCGTAATAGGATGGAAACAATGTTTCTTTGGTATAGAAAACGACAGAGATAGCGATAAAGACCAGCCCGGTCAGAAAAATGACATCTGAAACGATTCTGCTTTTCGGCTGAGTGTGAACGAACCACACTAGGCTGGCACCAATAGCAAACTCGAAAACACGAAATGGAGCAAGGTAAAAAATCGTTGCCGGACCCTCTTTTATCCATTCAGCTACGGTAGATGACAGGTCTGATATGAAGGAAACCCGTCCATCCAAAAAGATCTGATTCAGATAGAGGCTGAATGCGCCACTGATCATCAGGAAAATCGGCACACCGTATTTAAATCCAGTTCTCAACAAGGTGACAAGGACAATCGGCCAAAACAAATAAAACTGCTCCTCGACACTTAACGACCAAGTATGAAGCAACGGCTTAACGGACGATTCCAAATCGAAATAACCAGACTCACTCCAAAGATAGAAATTTGAAAGACTAATCGCCGCGTGCAGAAGTGAACCACCAAACCGCTCAAAGTGTTGCGGCGAAAACATAAGCAAAGCAAAAACAAAACTGACAACGAAGGTGAAGAACAAGGCTGGGAATAGACGCCTTGCCCGTCTCACATAGAAGTTTGAAAAACTGAATTTCTTTTTCTCTACTTCATCCTTAATCAAGCGCGAAATCAGAAAACCGCTGATTACAAAAAAAACATCTACCCCGACAAATCCGCCACTGAACATTTCCACATCGAGGTGAAACAACAATACCGAACTGACCGCAATCGCCCTCAACCCATCGATATCGGGTCTATAGCTTGCGCCACGCGTCTTTTCTCCCAAGGGCTGTATCAACTTTTTATCCTTGGTAAGCGCTCAAAAATAAGCAACACCTTCGATCACGAAAACCCATTGGCACCGACGGCAGGGTTCCATTTTCCGAGAACGCTGTCATGGCGCATAAACCTCGATGCCATTAAAGTTAAGCGTCACCGGCGCCATTTGTGAGAGAGGTATCTTTTCACCATGAGGCCAATCTGGGCGCGGGTGCGCTATATGGCTTCCAAGGTGGTGCGGGACGAAGCGAGTAGGATGCCGCTTAAACTGCGCTCGATGTGGCTGAACAAGCGGTGCTCGATCGGGTGCTACTTGGCGGTGTACGGCGGGTCAGGGGTGATACGCCGACGCAGACCCAACCGGGCGCTCAGCGCCACAAGGTCTTCCTTAAAATAGTCTGTAATCTCTCGGAACTTGACCCAGGCGCCATCAGAAAGGAATGTCGTCGTCGAAATCCGGCTTACCGGCCGGCTGAGAGCCACTGTCATCGGTCGCTTGGGAACCACTGCTGCTGCCAGTCGGGGGGGACCCAGTCGGTGCCGGTGCCGGTGCCGGTCCTCCCGGATCATCGGCGAAGGGCACTGACGCGCCCCCACCCCGGCTGTCGAGCATCTGCATGGTGCCGTTGAAATCCACCACCACCTCCGTGGTGTAGCGATCCTGCCCGTCCTGTCCCTGCCATTTGCGGGTCCGCAGCTTGCCTTCCACGTAGATCTTGGACCCCTTGTGCACGTACTGCTTGACGATCTCGGCCAGCTTCCCGAAGAAGACGACCCGGTGCCACTCGGTACGCTCCTGCGTCTCGCCGGTATTCCGGTCCTTCCAGGACTCACTAGTCGCCAGGCGCACGTTGGCGACGGCATCGCCGCTGGGCATGTAGCGGACCTCAGGGTCGGCACCCAGGTTACCAATCAAGATGACTTTGTTGACCCCTCTTGCCATATACCCTCCCATGCGATGGTGGATGTGCTCATTCCCACGCTCCAGCGTGGGAACGCCGTCTTGTCCGCTCCCGCGGACTCGCCTCCTCTATGCCGATAGGCGTTGGCTGTTAGCCTACCGAGGCGCTTAATCGACGCTGGAGCGTCGAGATTTGCTCCCACGCTGGAGCGTGGGGAGCCAGCCGACGTTTTTTCAGCCAGCCGGCTCGAAGTTACCTGACATCATGCTTGATTGCCCAGCGCAAAACATTGTCAATAAGTTCTTGGTAGTCCTGTTGGCCCGATTTGGCTTTGAAATACTCTACTAATCCGGTATCGATAAGAACCAATTGTCTCTTCGGCGCTGGTTTGAGCCCGATGCGGAAAACAGCACGTTCCATATCCTCCTCGGTAACTCGCGGATATTCATCAACGAAATCCACGCCATGCTTTTCAACCATCACGCCAAACTACTTCAGCTGCAGCGGAAACGCTGGGCTTGGAAAGCAACAACAAACTAAACCCTTTACCAAAGGCGGTTGTGATATTCCAGTCTAATCGTAACAAGATATCTTCGGTACCGTTGTGATCAAAATCACCGCGTCCCATCAACACATAGGTGATAGCCAAATCACCGCTAAGGATCGCTTTCGTGCTGTGAGAATCAATCGTGCTAGTCTCCAGCGCGGGCTCGGCATCTTTCAGCAACCCCTTTCGCCCATCGAGCGAGCTTCCTCCTAAATCGGGAATAGCCGTGGCGGGAAGACCTGCGATAAACGCATGGTCAAAAGCAGCAGGCCAATGACTTCGGGTGCCGGCAATTGCATTATGCCACATTGTGACCGCTTTGCAATTTATTTGCATTAATCGCCAAAGGTGGTATTGGTGCGTGGCTACATCGGTTGCGGGAGTTTTTTTCACATCATCACAGTTCTTGAACGAGATCGGATTGCCGCCGGCACCGTCGAGTTCATAGTCTATCGTTACAGTATCGCCGCCGCTACTCATTGAAACAAAGCCGACGAATTGGTCGGTATTAAAAAAATATCGTGCGTAATTTGGTTTGGCCAAGGTTTCATGACACTGGAGCGCGGGAGCCAGAGAAAAGAAGCTCGGATAAAGGACGTCTTGCTCTTTCGTCCGCAGATTACGCAGATTCGCGCAGATTTCTTGAAAGGGCCATGTACTTTTAACCACGCCCCGGATTTCAATAGCCTCGACGGCTTATTAGTCTGTAGCCGCAGCGTGTCATCCCGAGCGCAGCGTATGATTTTTCAATTCTGCCCAATCGAGGCGGCGCTTGTCCACCTTGAGATAAGCGAGCCCCTCGTCCATCGCTACCACCGCCTCTTCTACCCCCGGAATCCCCAGGAGGCGGCGTTGCAGGTCAGCACCCTCCGCTTGCGTTCCGGCACGGATACGCATGACCTGGCTGCTGACGGGACGCGGATTGACCATAGATTGGGCAACCAAGAACCAAACGACCGCCATTGCCGCACAGAACAGAAAGACCGCATCCATCCCGTAGGCCTGATGCACCCAACCACCCAGGAGTCCACCGCAGAAGGCCCCGGCAAACTGTGAAGTCGCGAACACACCCATGGCGGTACCTTTGGCATCGGCGGGCGCGAGCTTGGAAATCAGAGACGGCAGGGCGGCCTCCAATAGATTGAAGGCGGTAAAGAAAAGGAACAGAAAAAACGCCAACCACCACAACCCGACATCGAGCAGATAGAGCCCGGCAAGCGTCAGGGCCAGGGCCAGCACCGCCCCGAGAAAGACCGGCTTCATGCGTCCCTTCCCCTCTGCCTGGATGATGAAGGGCACCATCGCGACCATGGACAAGAGCAGCACCGGCAAATAGACCCACCAATGATGGGCGGCATCCAGACCTTGCCCCTCCAGTGACAAGGGGACCACCAGAAACAGAGACGTCATCATTATGTGCAGGATCAGCACCCCCAGATCCAGCCGCACCAGCTCCCGGGCCTTTAGTACCCGCCCGAACTGGCTCGCCACCGGCTCGGCATCCCGGTGCACGCTGGAGCGGTCGGGGGTCGGAACCACCAGGGCCAGGATCAACATACCGCCCACGGCCAGCCCGGCGGTGAGCCAGAAGATACCCACCAGGCCGATCCAGTGCCCCAGCACTGGCCCCAACACCAGGGCCAGCGCAAAGGCGACACCGATGCTCACCCCGATGCCCGCCATGGCATGGGTCCGGACCTCCTCCCGGGTAAGATCTGCTGCCAGGGCCATAACCGCGGCGGCGATGGCCCCGCTGCCCTGTAATACTCGCCCGGCGATCACCCCCCCGATGTCCTCTGCCAGGGCCGCCACCAGGCTGCCGAGTGCGAACAGGACCAACCCGCCGAAGATCACCGGCTTGCGGCCGATGCGGTCCGAAAGCATGCCGAACGGAATCTGGAGCACGGCCTGGGTGAGCCCGTAAGCGCCGACGGCGATCCCGATCAACAGCGGGGTCGCTCCGGTCATCCCTTGGGCATACAGGGCGAAGACCGGCAGGATCAGAAACAGGCCCAGCATGCGCAGCGCAAAGATTCCCGCCAGACCCGCGGCCGCTCGCCGTTCGGATCCCGTCATAGGCAGTACGGGTAGTCTGGAACGTCCCATGTAATCGGCCTTTCCTCCGACGCAAAAGATTGAATTATAGTAACAGCTTAGCCTGCGCCCGGTCCCGGCGGATTGGCGCTGGGGTAACTGTCAGGTCCCGTAGATTATGTGGAATTTTTTCACAGTCTCGGGAGCGTAGGAACGAGCCAAACAAGCATGCCGCGGAGGTGGTGCGTGAGCCCTGTCAACTATCATCGGGGCGGTTTCCCACCGGCTGAATTGAACTGGTCCCGGCTGATCCCGTTGATCGGTCCGGCCAATGCCGCCATTGCTCGCTATGAAGGGGTACTGCACGGCATTCCCAACGCCAATGTCCTACTCTCTCCGTTGACGGCACAGGAAGCGGTGCTCTCAAGTCGCATCGAGGGAACCCAGGCGACGCTCGGCGAGGTGCTGGAGTTCGAGGCGGAAGGAGCAGACGAGGACGAGAGTACGCCGAAGAAAGCGGATATCCGCGAGGTGCTGAATTATCGAGCGGCCCTGCAGGAGGCCGCGGCACGGCTTGCCGATCTTCCGCTGTCCCAACGCCTGTTGAAGGATACCCACCAAGTCCTGATGCAGGGGGTACGCGGGCGCCATAAATCGCCCGGCGAGTATCGGAAAGTTCCCAATTGGATCGGTCCCCACGGCTGCACGATCGAGGAGGCCCGTTTCATTCCCTGCCCGGCGAATGATCTACCGGAAGCCATGGCAACCTGGGAACGCTATCTGCATGACGAGGCCCCGGATCGATTGGTACAGCTCGCGTTGGCCCATGCCGAATTCGAGGCACTTCACCCATTCCTCGATGGCAACGGTCGTCTAGGGCGCCTTATTGTGCCGCTGTTTCTGTGCGAAAAGGGCTTGCTCTCAGCGCCGAATTTCTACCTCAGCGAGTACCTGGAGCAACATAGGGACAGCTACTATGAGCATCTTTTGGCTGTGTCACGTGATGGAGAGTGGAGTGGCTGGGTAGCGTTTTTTTTACGTGCGTTAATCGCTCAGGCGGAAACGAATCAGAGCCGTGCCCTGCAAATTCTGGAGTTGTACAACCAGCACAAGGACTGGATCGTGAAACAGACCCACTCGCAATATGCCATCCGTGCCCTCGACTGGTTTTTTTCCCGCCCGATCTTCAAGACCTCGGATTTCGTCGCCACTTCGGGCATCCCGAAACCGACGGCAAACAGGATCTTGCGCGAGGTGCGAGATGCGGGACTGCTGCTCGAGCTGCGGCCCTCCGGAGGACGGCGTGCTGCAGTGCTGGCATTTTCCGGGCTGATCAATATCGCCGAGGGGAATCGGGTACTTTGAGGCTCACCCATGAACGGCTAGGGCGTTAGCGGATCACGTATGACAAAATATGAGCCACAAAATCGGATGTGACCAGCTCGAGCCATCAGGCTTCCATCACTGCACCAACGCGAGCTCTCGCCCCACCGTTGGAAACTCTCGACTCACCAACACCGAGATCGACACTTGCAAACGCCGAGGATTCCTCCCTATACTCAAGGCCACCCGCGGGTGTAGTTCAATGGTAGAACCTCAGCTTCCCAAGCTGATGACGTGGGTTCGATTCCCATCACCCGCTCCAGATCATCGACCGTCCCCGAGGTTGATGCCCGGAAGTCAAGGGACGCGCCATTTACGAGCGACGCGACAGCAAAGCCGCGAGCCGGATCGCCTCCAGCATGGATTGGGGGTTGGCGGAACCTTTGCCCGCCTTGTCGAATGCTGTGCCATGATCGACGGAGGTGCGCACGATCGGCAGGCCAAGGGTTAGGTTGACCCCGGCCAGCTGTCCCCAGACCCCGGTGGCTGCATCATAGTGAAAGCCCATCAGCTTGGTCGGGATATGTCCCTGGTCGTGATACATCGCCACCACCGCGTCGTATCGACCCCCGCGCAGCTTGGAGAACAGGGTATCCGCCGGTAGCGGTCCCTCCGCCTGGATGCCGGTCGCACGTGCGGCGGCTACGGCCGGGGCGATTTCCTGCTCGTCTTCCGTGCCGAACAGGCCGCCCTCGCCGCAGTGGGGGTTCAACCCGGCAACGGCGATGCGCGGGGCCGCGATGTCCATGTGCACCAGGGCTCCATGGGTCAGCTCGATGACCTTCAGAACGCGGGGGGTCTTTACCCGGTCACAGGCCTCCCGCAAGGAGACATGGGTAGAAACATGGGTGACCCGGAAATCGCCTTCGGCGAGCATCATGGTAAAGTCCGCGGTCTGTGTTAGATCGCCGTAGAGCTCGGTGTGGCCGGCGTAGCGGCAACCCCCGGCGTTGAGTGCCGCCTTGCTGATGGGGGCCGTGACGGTTCCGTCGATCTCCCCGGCCAGCGCCAGGGCGATGACTTTGGCCACATAGTCGAAGGATGCTTTGCCCTGGACCGCGGTCACTGCCCCGAGCCGCAATGCCGACAAGGGCAGCTTCCCCAGATCCAGCACATCGACGGCACCATACTGGTAAGCCGCGTCCGCTGGTTGGCCGCAGGCCCGTACCTGGAGCCCCAGACCACAAAAGCCCACCGCATCGCGCATGATCTCCGCGTCGCCGACCACCAGCGGCCGACAGAGGTCATAGACGGCCGGGGAGTCGAGCGCCTTGGCGCAGATCTCCGGACCGATACCGCCGGGGTCGCCCATGCTGATGCCGAGTAGTGGCCTAGTCCGGCAGTGCTGAAGTGGCGATGACATAGGAATTATTTTTGCCGCAAACGGATGCCAATAAACGCAAATATCAATACAAATAGACCCAAGTGCGGATAAATCTTCCGTGAGAGTCCTGCTCGTTCAATGTTACCGGTAGTTGAGAGCATCTGTACTCGATAGCTCACTCGTCATCCAACCCCTCCGGACAAGCGCTCGTAGAGCACAACCAAGGTTTGTTTTTCGCCGAGTGCACCAGCCTTAGTGACCACGGGTAGGCCGTCGGCTATACCGCCCACCCAGCGTCCGAGCACCAGGCCGGGCAAGACTTCCCGTTGCAACTCGATGGCCTCACCGCCGGCTGCACGGCGAACAGCATCGGCCGTCTCGCCGCCGGAAAGGAACAACCCATCCACCGGCCCGGCCCGCATGATCTCCAACGCCAGGCCCCCCAATCCTGCAGCGGCCCGTTTGAGATCCGGCGTGGGGCTTGCGGACGGCAGCGACCGGACTGTAACTACCAGGACCCCGCCGGTCCAGGCCGAGCGCAGATCGGCCACGCAACGCTGGCGGTCCCGGACCGAGGCCGTGATCAACCACTCGAACGCCAGCTCGTGGCGTACACCGGGATATTTGTCCAACAGGGCATCCAGCTGTTCGCGGGTCGCCTGAGCGCCGGTTCCGCAGACCATCAGTAGCCGTTCCAGGCCGGATACAGACACCGGCTCGACCATTCGCTCAGAGGCAAGCTGCCCCACCAGACTGGCCGCCAGGCCGGCCGAGCCCACCGGCAGCAGGCGCTCCCTGTTCCGAACCACCAGTACCGCGATCTCATCGAGATGCGTCTGGGTAGCGGCGTCACAGACGATCAGCCGGCAGCCGCGCTCGCGTTCCCGTTGGACTGCGCGTTGCAGACACCCAGGGTCACCATAGGCGTCCATATCGACCCGACCGATCCCATACCGGCTCTGGTGCGCCAGGACCTCGGCAACCGACGAGCAGGTGACGGGCGTCAGCGGATCGCTTGCAAATTGGGTCTGTGCCAGCGGTGTGCCGTACACCCTCTGGATACCGCCGATCGTGGTCCGACCCTGGATCGGGAGCGCCGGTGCCACCAGGGCTGCATCGAGCCCGAGGGTGTCGAGCAGGACGTCGATCTCCGCGCCCAGGTTGCCGCGCAGGCAGGAATCGATCTTCTTGTAGATCCACCGCGGGTGCGGGTCGGGCAGGGCCCGCGCCGCCAACCGCACGCGCTTGCCGGCCTCTGGTACGGACAGGCCGCGGGTCGCCGTGTAGACGCTGATGCCGGTCGCCGTAGCCAGCCAAGGGCGTCCGGGCGATAGGGTCTCGACGGGCAACAGATAGATCGGCACTCCGATGGCGGCGAATTGCACCCCGGTATCGGCGGCACCGGTGAGATCATCGGCGATAACGGCTACATCCAGACCGGATGACACAGGATTCGTTCCCGTTGCTAACTTGGCACCTTGGAAAATACAGTTTTCGTAGACGGCATGTTTGTATAATCAATAGGATACGCGACGCCATTTTCACATCCACGCTCGTCGAGACAGTCCGCACCGACCGGCGCGGAGGTTTCGTCAGCAAGCGTTAAAGGGCACCTTGAAAAATAGGTGTTTTCACCAATCGGGAGACCCTAAGCCGTTGATTATTCAAGCGTGCCGCTGACGAAAATCGTATTTTTCAAAGTGCCCTAAACATGGCGCTTCAGCCAAGCGGTCAAATCGCTTGTGGCGCGGAAATCCAACAGGGCCTCGGCCAGCGCTGCCAATCCGTCGCGATCGAGCCGGCGAATCCGTTGGCTATCCTGTTCCGGGATTTGCCCAACCGCGCGTCGGAGCTGACGCAGAATCAACGCCAGCTCACCCGCTTCCCGACCCTCTTCCCGCACGGCATCCAGGTCCGGGTAGCCACGCCGCTGCAGCAGATTTCGCAGTGCGGCCTCGTGGGCTGCGTCGGGGTCGTACAGGGCCTCTACGGGTACCGGGTTGGCGAGGATCCCCGGGGCCTCTAGCTGCTCTCCGGGATACGCCTGGGAGGGGGGAATGTGCGGCTCGTATACCTCGACCCGGCGTGGTCCGGTCAAGCGCACGACCCAGACGTAGCGCGTCCCCGCCCCGAGCAGGGCGCGAATCTTTGCCTGCAGGTCCGGTTCGTCCTGACCGACGTCGGCATACTCCACCGCCAGCGGTGGCGCACCGGATACCCAACCCGGCTCGTCCGGGACATTGCCCACGGCGATATCGGGGGCGCGCAGGTTTTTCTCGTCTGGCGTGAATCCGGCATCGAAACCGGCCGATTCCACGTCCGGATCGGTTTTCAGCGCCAACCCCCCGTTCAGATTTGCCTTGGCGTGCCGCCCACCGCTGGGCAGACACTCGATGGGATGGCCGTCGTCGAGCTCGTAAGGATCGCCGTCACGCAGCTGGTCCGCGCGGAAGGGACCGGTGGGATAGTCTTGTTGTTTAGCTAACATTGGGATTGAGTCCCCATGATTTCGGTAGCTCCTGAACCATTATAGTACCCCGTTTCGTTTGCTATTGCTGTAGGGAACGCCCTCCGTGGCGTTCCAAACAGTTTGCGGAACGGCACGGAGGCCGTTCCCTACACATGAAAAATCAGGTGAAATGGGGTAATAGGGTGGCTGTGCGTTTTTCCCTACTCCTGCAAATTAGTCACTTAGACTTAACTGTCAACAGGCCCCAGGTGGCCTTGCCGCAAACAGGGTCAACATCAGCTCGGAATCATCGATCAGGCGATACTTCGGCAGCCGTCCCGATAGTTTCTCGCTTTCAGACAGGATAATGGGTACCCCTTCACCCCGCTTGTCCATGAGGCACTTGCGGTTACCGGGAAAGTTTTCAAACGGCATTGAGCAGCGGGCAAGCAAGCTGGTCAGCAGCTCATTGCGGGCCGCCTGTCTCAGAGGAAGGCTCTCGATCGTCATCGTGTTCGGAATCGTACCGGGCGAAAACAGTTCGAGCCGGTCCGAAAACATGTGCAGACGAACCTTCGAGCTTTGAATCGAATAATCCCGGTGCGCGACGGCATTGACCAGGGCCTCGAACACGGCTTGCATTGCATATTGTGGAAGATCACGCCGTGCCGGTTCCTTCAGCGCGTACACCTTCATGTTCTTCTCGACGAACCGGTAGGCCTCGGCGATTTGCACATCCAATGGTCCTACGATGTCCTTGGCGTCCAACTGGTAGGCGGCATTCCGCTCGGTGCCTCGATAGGCGACCGCCTGAATGAAGGCATTGGTGATGAACTCGTCAGGTTGCTCGCTCGCCATCAGGAGGCCGCTGACGCTTGGATGGATTTTTCCATCCTCATCCTGAATGAGAAGCCGGAGCTTGAGTAAAAACTCCTCGTCGTCACTCGGAGATAGCGGCGTTTTGAACCTTTCCCACAGCCTTTTTTCCAGGCAATCCTGCGGCGCAATCGGAACCGCCTGCTCATCGAATCGGATGATTCTGGTCTGGCTGCGTTGCTGAAAGAGCCGGGCCAGAACGTCCGGTGCCATCTCACGCTTCGAGCTGCCGATCCGATGAAAGTAGCCGCCTGGGCTTTTATGGACATAAAGACTCCTGGGGACATCGACACGAAGGATAATCCGTTCGATACTGTCGTCCGTGGTGACCGGAACCTTTCGAATCCGGCAGACCAGCGCAGGTGTAATCAGATCGTTGCAGACATCTCTTATCCAGGTCTCGACGGCATCCAACTTTTCTTCCGGGATGCCGACCATCGAGCCGGATTTGTCATCGACGCCCAGCACAAAGACACCACTGGCGGTATTGGCCATCGCGGCCAGCTCATCCGCCATGCTGTCTCGGTGCGGACCGGAAATCCGGGGACCCTTATAGTCGAGGCTCTTCAATTCCAGCGCGGAATCCTCTCCCAGTCGGATTTGCCTCAACAATTCATCGGTGGTCTCGAACATACCTAAACTTCCAAGGTGATTCGCTGATAGCGCTTGTCGAAGGCCTCGGGGCCACCTTCCATGATGGCGCAGATCGCCTCCCGGATACTCGCTTCTTCAAGCCCGCCCTGGCGATCGATTTGCACCTGTCCGCCTCCAAACTCGAGTACATGCACCAGCTCCGCATCACCGTTGACGACGATATTGGGGTTGTGGGTCACGATGATGAGCTGGCGTCGGTTTTTGTTCTCGTGGATCTGCTTGACGATCAGGTCGTAGATCAGGGAGTTATCCAGGTCGTCTTCAGGTTGGTCGATGACCAGCGGCTCGTTGCCATAGCTCAGCAAGAAGGCCAGGATCGCCGCGGCCTTTTGCCCGGCGGACGATCCTTTCTCCAGATTCTCGAATTTGCCGGAAGCCTGGTTTTTGGAATACTTGACCCGCAGCAGGTCTTCCGGCCACCAAGCATCAAGCTGGTCGAAAACAGCCGGTTGGGTATCGAGTAACTTCTTCAAGCGATTACCGAATGCACCGTGATTGCCGGATGCTCGACCTTCGGCGATCGCGAATGTCTCCGATTTGATGGTAAAGATAAGCTGCGGCAAGTCGGACTCAGGGGTCTTGGTATCCTCCCAGTCGTAGAGTTTCCAGAGAATACCTTGCCTAGTTTCACGATCACATACGGACCTGATGAATTTTCCTGTGTCGAGATTGAGCAAGGAGCGATAGTCCTCTTCCAAGGTGCTTACATCGCCGAACGGGACCAGCTCCATCCGCACAAAGGCATTGGAGCCGATGACCCTGTCGAGAAAACCCTGCCGCTTATCCTGTAACTCCGTTCGCAGCTCCAGAAGCCGTTTACGGGTTTCATCGATCTCTTTTTTAGTCGCTTCCAGCTCTTTACGAACAGAACCCAACTGGTTCAATAGCTGTTGCAATTGGTTGCGTTGCTGGACCCAGTCACCGTAAAGAGAGAGACTCAGTGGGCTTTTCTTTTCCTCATACTCCTTGACCAGTCCTTCGTAGGTGTCGGTACTCTCCTGGACCGCCCGATACCAGGCGCTCGATAAAATGCGCTCTGTCCTCTGGGCCTTTAACACATCGACGCCCGCGGCGAGCTTACCGAGTGCATCACCGACCTCTTTCAGCTTTTGTGTGGCCTGTTCGTGGATGGATCTGACTTCGGCCGTCGTCTCATCCCGATCATCGAACAAGTGGGCCGGGAAATCCGATAATTCGGCATTTGCGGCAAGCCCCCGGATACCTGCGGCAAGCTCATCGAAAACCCGGTCGTCCGGCAGGCCGTTTTTCTGCCGGCTACGCTTCTGATAGTGTTTGAGTATCTCGCCGTGGCCCTTTTTTTCATACTGATCGAGATCGTTTTCGACATCCCCCAACCTGGCGCGAATTTGCCGCTCCTCAGCAAGCTGCCGTGACAGCGCTCTTTTCCGTTCTCTCAGCTGAAGAAACCGGCTTTTCTCACTTTTCCAGCGAGATTCCCATTCCGCGCGATCCACCTCGGGGGCACGGTCCACGACGGCCAGGAGTCCCCGTGGGTTCGACGCAAGCTCGTTGATCTGCCTCTGGCTGAAGATGCTGATCGGGAAACGCCCTTTGAGGTCGGCTGCCTCGCTCTCCTGCCAGCCGGTCTCGGATTGCTCCTCCAAGACCATGCCTTGGCCATCGAACCGCCATCGCAATCGATAATTTTTTCCGCGCCGGTGCAGTGCGAGCAGGATTTCCGTGTCATCCAGCATGACGCCCTTGTCCCGCGACAGGGCCATGAACTTATCGAGCTCGTCCTTTACCCGCGGGGCCTCGGCGGCCAGGTTTTGGTCACGGCGGGAAGCGATACGGATGGATTCGAGCAGGGTGGATTTTCCGGTTCCCCGGCCACCGATCACCGCATTGAAATGGGGATGCAGTGGGGTGACGAATGGGCGGCCACTGATACGCCCACAATGACTCATGTTCCGAATGGTCAGCTGGGATAGGAAAATGTCGGGCCGGCGGTTCGGGTCTTCCGATTGATTCCTTACGCAGAATTCACGGTCTATGAGCGCCAGCCGCAAGCCTTCGATCGACGGACGGCCCATCTTCAACCAACTGAAGTACTTCCCGATTTCATCTGGCCTGTGGGCATCGGAACCAGCCACCTTGGCAAGGCGATCAACCGCCTTCTTCAAGGAAGATTCCGCCTGGTCGAATTTGTGAAGGTCGCGGAACTCGGCGGCATAGACGGCCTGCAAGCTCCTTTTCAACTCGGGTGTCAATGAGCTAACGCCCGCGAGTAGTCCTTTTGATCCATCGATGTGGGCAGGAATAGCAATCCCGCCTGCCTCCTTGATCTTGTCTACCGTATCGACGAAGCCGGTCCTCGTGGATGTCTTCTGATCGTCACCGAATCCGGTCGTAATCCCACAGGACCCCAGAACGCTGGTAATCTTCTGACTGCCGTAGCTTGGATCGAAAACGGCAAGCAGATGGACCCGGCTGCTGCTATCGGCAACATTGATCTCGACCCCGGGAAAGATAGTCAGCGCCCGATACCAATCGGGCTTGGCATCCAGGTCGCGCAGCCCCTCGTTCTTCGCCTTCAACGCATCGATCCATTCACCCGAGTTGTGATCCGTCACCACCACGCAATCGAGACCGGATTGCATGGTCTGTTTCAGCCAGGCTTCCGGCTCGATAGCTTTGAAGGAATCATCCCCACAGCCATAATCACTCGATTTGGGCGTGTGCGTGTGAAAGTCGAACTTCCACCACTTGCTGCCCAGGAAACTCCGTTCATCACTCATCTTATTCTCCCTCTGCAACAGGACCGATGGGCAGCAGCTCCGGGGCGTGGGTGAGCACGGTCAGGCGGGCGTCGGGTCCCTGCCGTCGCAGGGCCTCCTCCACCGCCCAGGCCAGGGTCGGCGCGTGGGTATGGCCGAGTTTCGCTTTTTCCTCCGGCGTGATGCCGGGCGAATAGTTGATCACCGAGGTCTGCTCCCGGACCATGGCCCAGGCGATGGCGAGCGCACAGGCGACCCCGTTGGTAAGGCGTCCGTCCCGGTAAGCGGCCTTGATGGCGTGCGATGGCCAAGCCGTGAAATCCAAGAGCTCGGTATGCACCGGGCTGACCCCTTCCGGTGCCGGTGTACAGACGATGATGGTGCCGCCCGGCTTGACCATACGCTGCCCCGGATACAGGGACTTGTGCGACTGCCAGAAATCCAGGTCGCAGGGGTGGGAGTTGGCCAGCACAATGTCCGGGGTCTCGTGGTACGGGACCCCGTAGAGCTCCCGTGCCAGCTTCACCCCCGCCTTGAATGCCGGGCGCATGGCTCCGTAGAACAGGCCCACCACATCGCCTGCGTCGTTCAGCACCGCGTTGAAGATGGTGTGCAGGCCGACCCGGTCTGCCATGTCGTCCATATCGCGGCGCACCGGGTTGTCCTCGATGCCGAGATAGGAATCGCCCCCGCTCTCGCAGGAGAGTAGATGGGTCTCCGCGGTGGTGCGGTCGCCGCATACGCCCGGCTGGATGATCTTGGACGAGCCCGAAAACCCCGGAATATGGTGGGGCACGATGGCACCCAGGCCGATCACCACATCCGCCTCGACCACCGCCCGGTTTACCAGCAGCGGCGTGCCCTGAGACGAGGTGCCGAGATCCACCAGGGCCTGGGGGTCGCGCCACTCGTGATTGAAGACCCGGATCTGCCCGAAGACGGCATCGCCCACCTTAGCCCGCAGCTCGGCCTCCGTCATGTAGCGGTGGGTGCCCAGGGCCATGATGCAGCCGATATGGGCGTCTGGCACCCCGGCCGCGTGCAAGCGCCGCAGCAGTGCCGGCAGCATCCGGTGCACGGGTGTGAGTCGGGTCGCATCGTCGCTGACGATAAGGACCCGGTCTCTGGGCTTGACCCAGGCCTCCAGTGGGGGTTGCGCGATCGGCGTGTCCAACGCGGCCTCGATGGCCGCATCCAGATCCGGCACCGCCCGACTGGGTTTCGGGCTGAGTACCTCGGCCAGATTCCGATCCGGAATCTTCAGCTCATGAGGTTCGCCGCCGAAGGGGATCTTGAGAGTTGTCATGTGAGGGTCCATCCAATGTGCGATTGTTTCACTGTAAGTTTGCGATATTCGCTTTTCTCACACCAAGCCGCAAAGACACGAAGAATGCTTCTTTATTTCCCTTGTTCCTCTCTCAATCCTTGTATCCCTTTGTGACTTGGTGTCTTTGTGTGATGCTCTTAACCACTTAACTCTGGCACTTCGGGCAATAGAAGCTGGATCTTTGTCCGATCCGGCGCCGCCGGATGGGCTTGCCGCACCTGGGGCAGGGCTCTCCCGCGCGGCCATAGACCTTCAGGGACCGCACAAAGTAGCCGGGGCCACCGTCATCCCGCACGAAATCCCGCAGGGTCGTGCCGCCCTGGTCGATGGCGCTCGTGAGCACCCCCCGGATCTCAGCCGCCAGCCGCCGGTAGCGTTCGCGGCCGATTCGATTGCAGGGGCGCGCCGGGTGGATTCCCGCGCGAAACAAGGATTCGTTGGCATAGATATTACCCACGCCCACCACCAGATCCGCATCCATGATAAAGGTCTTGACCGCACATCGCCTGCCGCGGGCGCGCCCGTAGAGATAGTCACCGTCAAAACCAGACTCCAGCGGCTCGGGTCCTAGGTGCGCGAGCAGGGGATGGTCCGCAGGCGGCTCAGGCGTCCACAGAAAGACCCCAAAGCGACGCGGATCACGCATACGCAGGCAACTGCCGTCCCGTAGGCATAGGTCCAGGTGATCGTGTTTCGCGGGTGGGATATGGGATGCTAGCACCCGCAGGCTGCCGGACATCCCCAGATGGATCAGGATGGTTCCGCGCTCCAGCTCCAGCAGCAAATATTTGCCCCGACGCCCCAGTTCCAGGATGTGCTGGCCGCGGACTTGGTGCTCGGTATCCGCGGGCACCGGCCAGCGCAAGCGGCGTTCCCGCACCAGCAGGCGGTCGATGCGGACCCCGCGCAGGTGGGGGGCGATCCCGCGCAAGGTAGTCTCTACCTCCGGTAGCTCGGGCATGCTGGACGCACTTCGTTTTCCGCAAAATCCATAAGTGAGGAGTATAACAAGCTCAGAGACAAGGACCTGTCGGCACAGCTCTAAGAGGCTGTCCAAAGACCAACCCATTGATTTTGCATGATTTGAGTTGTCTTCTATCCGGCCCGACGGATTGCAAGCCAACCCCACGAATATATCAATCTAAAGAGTCAGTTCTTAGGCAGTCTCTAAAGCTATAATGCTCTATACCAGCACGAAGCGGGGAATCCGATGACCACTTCGCATTACGAACAAGACTTTTTCGCCTGGTCCCAGGAGCAGGCGGAACTTCTGCGTGCCCGGCGCTACAGCGAGCTCGATAGCGACCATCTGCTGGAAGAGCTGGAAAGCATGGGAGCGAGAGAACGTCGTGAACTGGTCAATCGACTCAAGGTCCTACTGGCACATCTCCTCAAATGGCAGCATCAATCCCATCGGCAGTCCAGGAGCTGGGCAGCCACCATCAAAGAACAACGCCTGTCCATCCAGGACTTACTCGAGGACAACCCAAGTCTGCGCGGTATCCTGGATCGGCAGATTCCCAAGGCCTACCGTTTAGCACGATTGGTGGCCGCCAAAGAGACCGACCTGGACGAAGCCGCGTTTCCGGAGACCTGCCCATTTTCCTGGGACGAGATATGCGACGAGGACTACTTGCCCTAGGGCATGTTGACGTTTAACCTTCGATAGGTCCGGTTCCCCAAACAGCGCCAAACAATGCAGGATTGCTATTTGGAGCGTAGAATCGGCATGGCACAAGGAGAAATTTGTACATGCTTGACCAACTAACGTTACTCGAGCGGTTGGGTGTTTTCATCATACGAGACTTTATCGATATCCAACTTTGCCGGCAAATGCTGGCGGAGGCTCGGCAAGTAAAGAGATTCCATCCCGGCCTTGTTTCCGAAGAAAGAAAACTGGATGAAAACACTCGTAAGGTTCTGGTAACCAGGTTGTCCAAACCCGTTGTTCAAACCGTAGGAGGTAAACTAGGCGCGATCAAGCCGCAATTGGAAGCAAAATTCAAGGTGGAATTGGTCGATCATCAGGGACCTGATTTTCTGTTTTACCGAGAAGGTGGCTTTTATGGGCCACACAGAGACCGAGCGGGCGGTGATTCAAAAAGGCGACGGGTTACTGTCGTCATCTTTGTCAATGGCGAACGACAGGCTGGAAAATCGGACGCTGCAAAAATCGATGCCTACGAAGGCGGAAATTTGGTATTCTACAGCCTATTGGAAGGTGAGAGAGCCGCCCGGATCGGTTTATCCCTAAATGGTCAACCAGGCCTGCTGGTCGCCTTCGACAGTGCGGTGCTGCACGAGGTCAAGCCCGTGACGAGGGGGGATCGGGTGACGATTGCCACTTGGTTTTTAGGAGAATAGAAAAGGGTTCTTACGTGTCATGTCCGGGGAACAGACGCTACATGAACACCCATGAACCGGATTTTTCAAGGTTCCCTAAGGTCTATCTTTATAGACGGCCTTTGAGGTGGAAACTGCTGGGGTAGCGAGATTTTCGATGTATATACTTGGCATTTCGGCCTATTATCACGATAGTGCGGCAGCACTGGTTGCGGATGGAGACATCTTGACCGCAGTACAGGAAGAGCGCTTTTCCAGGAAAAAACACGATGCACGTTTTCCTGTCAATGCGGTTAAGTGTTGCCTAAAGGAAAACAAGATCAGCTTGAGCGATGTCGATGCAGTCGTATTTTACGATAAACCACTGGTCAAATTCGAACGCCTGCTTGAAACCTATTTATCGTACGCACCGAAAGGGTTCCGCTCGTTTTTAGCCGCAATGCCGATATGGTTAAAGGAAAAGCTCTTTCTAAAGACAACACTCAAAAGAGAGCTGGCCGAGCTCGGTGGGTGTGCCGTCCCGGATCTTCCCCAGCTATTATTTGCGGAGCATCACCAATCACATGCCGCATCCGCTTTTTTCCCCAGCCCCTATGAGAAGGCAAGTGTGATGTGCCTGGACGGTGTGGGTGAATGGGCGACCACATCGGTTTGGTTAGGCGATGGAAATCGATTGACACCACACTGGGAAATCGATTTCCCACATTCGCTGGGTCTCCTCTATTCCGCATTTACTTATTATACGGGTTTTAAGGTCAACTCGGGCGAATATAAGTTGATGGGTCTTGCGCCCTATGGGGAACCAAGGTACCTAGACCTCATTTACGATCACTTGTTGGACCTAAAAGAAGATGGTACCTTCCGTTTGGATATGAGTTATTTCAATTATGCGACGGGTCTGACCATGACCAATGCAAAGTTCCACAGGTTATTCGGCGGTCCGCCACGTAAGCCGGAATCGGAACTTACCCAACGTGAGATGGATATTGCACGTTCTATCCAGATTGTGACCGAAGAGGTCGTGTTGCGTTTGGCAAAGACGATTCAAAAAGAACAGGGCACTGATTACTTATGTATGGCCGGCGGTGTTGCATTGAACTGTGTTGCAAACGGTCGAATCTTACGCGAAGGCCCCTTTCGAGATATATGGGTTCAACCGGCTGCGGGTGACGCAGGTGGTGCGTTGGGTGCAGCCTTAGCGGCGTGGTACGAATACAAAGATATGCCACGCAAACCGAATGGCAGCGATGCTATGCAGGGATCTTATCTAGGCATGAAATATGCTGACGAAGCAATCAAGTCTTATCTGGATTCTGTCGACGCAAAGTATGAATACCTGAAAGATGGTTCACTCATGCCACGACTCGTTGGAATTTTAGAAGATGGAAAGGTCGTCGGCTGGTTTCAAGGACGCATGGAATTCGGGCCGCGTGCCTTGGGTGGGCGTTCCATCATCGGTGACCCGCGCAATCAAGAAATGCAATCGGTCATGAATCTAAAGATCAAATATCGGGAATCGTTTCGGCCTTTTGCCCCCGCGGTACTGGCCGATCGTGCCGACGATTATTTCGAAATCGATAAAGAACAGAAAAGTCCATACATGCTGATCGTTGCGCCGGTGAAACCGGAGCATCGGATTCCTATGACCGAGGAGCAACAAGAATTATTCGGTATCGAAAAATTAAATGTACCCCGTTCGAATCTGCCGGCCATTACCCATGTGGATTATTCGGCTAGATTGCAGACCATACACAAGGAGACCAATCCACGGTTTTACAATCTGCTAACCGAATTTGACCAGCGAACGGGCTGTCCGGTGTTGGTGAATACCTCGTTCAATGTGCGTGGCGAACCGATCGTGGAAGACCCGGAAGATGCCTATCGGTGTTTTATGCGTACGGAAATGGACTATTTGGTATTGGAAAATTATTTATTGAAGAAAGAAGATCAGCCCAAATGGGAAAAGGACGATTCCTGGATGAGTGAGTTCGGGTTGGATTGAGTGCCATGTCTGCAATCGAACGGCTTGATCGGGAAGGGCTTAGAAAGTTCGGTCTAGTAACAGGCGCCATCGTCCTGGTCCTGTTCGGATTCTTGCTGCCCTGGATTTTCGGTCATGGGTTACCTCGTTGGCCATGGTATATTGCAGGTGCGCTTTGGGTGCCGGCATTATTATTACCCGACTTACTTAAACCCGTGTATATTGCTTGGATGCGGTTCGGTATGGTGTTGGGTTGGATAAATACGCGGATCATATTAGGTATTTTATTCTATATTCTATTTACTCCCACTGGTTTATTGTTGAAAGTATTGCGTGTTGATGCGATGCGACGGAAGTTGGATGCACGCATGAAAACATATCGTGTGGAGAGTAGAAAACAACTCCCTGACCATATGGAAAGGCCATTCTGATGTTAGAATTATTGAAAGATCTGTGGGCGTTTATGAAAGTCAGAAAGAAATTCTGGCTGGCACCGATTATCCTGACCTTATTGCTGTTGGGTACACTCGTAGTGCTATCGCAAGGTTCGGCCGTCGCGCCCTTTGTTTACACACTATTCTAA
>NZ_SMSC01000079.1:0-1654 GCF_004359955.1 Candidatus Thiosymbion oneisti | reverse complement strand
TCGAGAGGGCCTGTCGGGGGTCCGGGCCGGGGCTCTCGGGGTCCGGACTGGCCCGCCACTATCACGGCCAGGGCCGCCGGGCGGGTGATAAGGACCACCGCGGGCTTGCGCTGGCCCGCCCGAGGATGGGCAAAGCAAGCGCTGATCAGGCTGACTTCAAGGTCCGGTTATGCCACAGAAGTTTCCAGGCCACGACGGCTTGATCGGTTGCACCAAGCGCCGCGTGCCCATCGATGATGGGCACCAGACGGCAGGCAGAGGGCGTACCCAATCAGGTCCCTCGCTGCGCTCGGGATGACAAGCACCTTGGGCACGACAAGCACCTTGGGCACGGGCTATCCTAGCGCCTCGTTTCATCAAAATTTCCCTGTCATCTCGACCGAAGGGAGAGATCTTTTTAGCTTGACAAGTATCCCCAGCACACAAGATTTCTCGCTTCGCTCGAAATGACAACAAGCAGAATTTTATGAAATGACCTGCCTCATGTAAATAGGAAAAAGAATGAACATCCTAACTTCAGCAGCCCTCTCCTTTATACTTCGCACAGCAGTGCTAACATCGCTGCTGTTCCTCTCCGTGCATGCTCATACCGTAACTTACGCTTCCGTTCGCACACAATGTGCGTATTTTCCCGGACCGTTTGCGAGCGTAAGTGCGGCAGCAATTAATCCACCTTTTTCTGCAAAATCATGGATTGTCGATGAATTCGGAAATTCAGTCATTGAATATCCGGTTTCACGAGGTAACAGTATTTATGGTGGTGATTTGGCACAATATCCAGATTTGTATGTTAGAGCGGATTGTGATTATTTTGCTTTTTCTGGTGACTACGATTTCACACTTTCACAACTTGAATCGATCGCGGATCTTTTGCCGCAATTAGAATATCCAACCTATATAGATACAGATATACAACCGTTCATGCTCATTACACCGACGACAGATGTGCGCTACCGGATCTGGCGAGACGGAATTGGAACTTCAGACCAACGTATGCGCTATGCAAACGACGCCGTCTCTTATTATTTCCCTGATAGCGTCTACAAACCGATATCTGCACACTCTGTGACTAATGTCACAAACTCAAATAGTTACCGCGCCTACAGCCACATGTTCAGCTCTCTGGCTGATCGACACGCATCGTTGGATATTTCTGTGATCAGTGAAATTTTCGCTGGATTAATAACTGATAAGCTTGACGAAAAGGGATTAGAATCGATTGCCATTGCGTTGGATCCTAACGCACCTGGAATTCTCAGAAATACCGACTTTTCATCTGGTCTCCAAGACTGGTTTGTTATTCGCGAGCCATCTACGGTGATTGGCAGCATAGCTACTCCGTATTCTACGGATGCCTCGACCCGTCGGTTGGTGATCTCCGATTTCAGCTCAACGAGAACCGATGCTGATCCGACTCCATTTCTGGGCGCTGTTCAGGATGTCAGTATCCCGCCCAATGTATCGGTTTCCGATCTGTATTTGCGGACCGACTATACGAAGCTGGCAGGTGGTTCTGGCGCATTTGGAACAGAGTTTGGCGAGTCTGGTCTCGCTGGGATCATGGTGCAGTTTTACACCATGGATCGGGAGATTCTGGGGACAATCCTGCTCGCCAACTTTCAAGATGCCGGCCCTTTAGTCAATATCCCGTTTC
>NZ_SMSC01000078.1:0-1806 GCF_004359955.1 Candidatus Thiosymbion oneisti | reverse complement strand
CCACACCTTTATTCCCGGCGTCTTCGCCGCCGGGGATATGCGCCGCGGCCAATCCCTCGTCGTCTGGGTCATCCGCGAAGGCCGCCAGCGTGCCCGCGCGGTGGACGAATGGTTGATGGGGAAATCGGATTTGCCCTAATTGTTCAGCCCCCTTAAGGATTTTGGCTCGATGTGGACATAACCCTCCGATTGTCATTTCGAGCGAAGCGAGAAATCTTATGCTAAGACTGTGAGTAACTAAGGGGCGATAGAAGGGATAAAAATAGGAAGAGGGGCCAAGCTCGATTAATTCTCCTCACATCGCCAAGATACCGTGCAATCTCATGAGACTTATGCTCGACATTCCCGATCCCTTGATCGGCCATTTAGCGGACATCGCAGAGGACCTGTCGCAGGCGGTGCTTGAAGGCTTTGCGGCAGATGCTTACCGCTCCGGTCAGCTGTCCCGCGCAGAGGTCGGCCACCTTTTAGGGCATGACTCCGTATGGAAGACTGAAGAGTTTTTGTCACGGCACGACGCCTGGCCTTCACCAAGCCTGGATGAAGTGTTGTCAGATCTCAGACACCTGCGCTCGGCCGACATACCGTGATCGTTATCAGTGATACATCCGTTCTTTGTTACTTGGCCATTCTTGATCTTGCCGACATCCTCAAGCGCCGATTCAAGCGTGTAAGCATCCCGCGGGAGGTTGTAACCGAAGCGACGTTTCCGCGAGCTCCCACACCGCTTCGTGCGTTGCTTCAGAGTCTTCCTGATTGGTTAATCGTCGAGTCAGCCCCACCGCTGGATCTTCCTGCCCTTGATCGTCTCGATCGAGGCGAAGCTGCCGCCATTCGCTTGGCAATCCATCAAGGGGCAGACTTTGTTCTAATGGACGAAAGGCAGGGAAGATGCGTCGCCGAACAGGCAGGTTTGCGTGTGATCGGAACCTTGGGATTGATTGCTGATGCGGCAAAGCGGGAATGGCTCGATTTTGATGGTGCAATCAAACAGCTCTTGAGCAAAACCAACTTTCGCGTATCGACCAAGGTTGTTGCCGAGGTGCGACAACGTATTTTGCCGCAGCGATAATCCATAATCCATGCACACTGCCCTGCACGCGGACAAAAAGGGACAAAAAAGGAGACAGAGACAAAGAAAGACAGAAGACAAAGAAGCGAGCTCGACGGACGACGGACGCGGCAACGTCATGGATCAAGGACACCCACTTTGTTTGGGAGGTCGAGCTCGATGGGTGACAGAAAGAGGACCCCCATCCGTCCAAGGCATCCATGTCCCGGACGCCGAATTCATCAGCGCCGAAGGCAAACAAGTCGTCGTTATCGGCGGCGGCGACACCGGCTCGGACTGCATCGGCACCGCCAACCGCCACGGCGCCAAATCCGTCACCCAGCTCGAAATCCTGCCCAAACCCCCGGAGAAAGAGAACAAGGGGTTGACCTGGCCCGATTGGCCCAATAAGCTGCGCACCTCCAGCTCCCAGGAAGAAGGCTGCGAACGCAGGTGGTCCGTGGCGACCAAGAGATTTGTCGATGACGGCAAGGGCAATCTCAAAGGACTCGAGTGCATCCAGGTCGAGTGGAGCAAGGACACTGCCGGGTGCTGGCAGATGAACGAAATCGCGGGCTCCGAGTTCTCCTTAGAAGCCGATCTGGTCACCCTCGCCATGGGTTTCGCGCATCCGATCCATGCCGGGATGCTCCAAGAACTGGGCGGGGCGAGAATAGGGCGAGAATAAAAGGACACCCACTTTGTTTACCGAAGGCCCCGACGCCTAACCACATCTCCATCCCCAGCGTCTTCGC